>JAXDJL010000303.1:0-6120 GCA_034665685.1 Actinomycetota bacterium
CTCGCCGCCGGCGGCATCCTTGTCGGCGCCCGGCGCGTCCTGCGCCAGGCCCTCGATGATCTCGACCTTGTACGGCTGATCGCTGAAGAGCTTCAGGGCCTCGTCGCGATCGACCTCCTCGCGCTCGAAGCGCTGGTTCGCCTTGACGATGCGCTTCATCTCGGCCTCGATCTTCTCGAGGTCGTCCGGGGTGAAAGGCTTCTCCACCTCGAAGTCGTAATAGAAACCGTCTTCGATGGGGGGGCCGATGGCGAACTTCGCTCCGGGATAAAGGTTGAGCACGGCCTGCGCCATGACGTGGGCAGTGGAGTGCCGGATGACCTCTCGTCCCAGGTCGTCGGTCGCCGTTACGACTCGGGCATCCGAGTCGGCTGGGGGGACAAAGGAGAGGTCCTTCTGCTCCCCGTCGACGAGCAGGATCACCGGCGCGCTTGCCGACGCCTCCTTGGCGAGGGCGAAGCCGTCCTTGGTTCCGTCTGCAGTGGCCTGGATGGTCATCCGGCGATGCTACTTGCCCAGGCCCTCCCGAAAGCGTCGATGCCCACCCCGACCGTCCGTTTCATGGCCCGGTCCAGATGCCAGCGCGACAAGCCGGGAGCGATGTGCTTCGCCCCAAGGCGACGGTAGAAACGAAGGAACTCCTCGAGCCCCCACCTCTCGATGAAGTAGCGGACGGCCGATTGCCCCTCCTGGTACGAGTTGTAGATCTCCGCGCCTCCGCCCGTCAGGAACTCGTAGTCCTGCGGGAGCTGCCGGTCGAACAACCCCGACGCCACGCGGGAGTCGAAGAAGGCGAGCGACCGCTCCCCCGCGTATCCCACGTACTCCGCTATCCCCTCCTCGACGAACACCGGGACGAACGGGCCGGACACGGGACGCGACGCGATGTGCGTCAGTTCGTGGGCGAGGATCTGCAGCACCTGGCTCTCGGCGCGACCCGAGATGGCCGTGGGGTTCAGCATGATCCGGTGCCCGGTGTACTCGTACCCGAGCTCCACGTCTTCTGTGGAATACGCGAAGGCGACGAAGTCGTCCAGCTCGAACGTCGCCTGGATCATCCGGCTCAGCTCCTCGGTGGAACCGGGGACCAGGATCACGACCTTCCCCTGCCACGGGAGCGACCAGTAAGCGTCTGTGCGGCGAAGGGCCCGCTCCGCTATGTCGACGATCCCTTGGCTGAATGGTTGGCACCCGTCGGTCGTCCCCTCTCCCGCACCGCACGGATGCGAGATCACCATGAAGTGCGGACTGCGGTCGATCTCGATCGGTCCGAAATCCCACACGTGCCGGGCGGAATAGAAGGACAGATCGTCGAGGTCCGTGTCCTCCGCGATCAGCCACCGGTCGTCGCGCTTCACGAACGTATAGAAGAGGTCCTCGGCGGCAGGCTGCGGATCGAACCCTTCGATCGAGTAGCGCTCCTCAGTGACGGGGATGGCAACCTCGTCGGCTCCTGGGTACCTGCGCGCGTCCGAGGGTCTTACTAGGTCCCCCGCCCGGCCCCAGGCAGCGGTGAGCTCGTACGACTGAAGCGGCAACGGGGCCATGTCATCGAAAAGGTTCTCTTGTCGCGCCCGGAATGCGCTGGACGAATCGTCGATCGTGTCTAGGAACGCATCCTTGTCGCGCGCCAGAAGGGCTGCCGCGCGACGGTCGAGGAGCTCCGAGATCGCGCCTTTGTCGTCGAGCGACGGCGCACCGGCGGAGGTGGCCGGTGCCAGGAGCAGCAGCGCAACGAAGACCGAGGTGATCCGAACCGTTAGCCCCCGTTACGCGATGGAGGCCGCATAGATGCTCGCGATCGCGGCCTCGAGCGCCGCGTTGAACTCTGCATCGCTCTGATCAACCGACAGGTCCGCTGTCAGCGCACGGGAGAAGCTAGCCACCACACCCTTGTTGCGGCTTAGACGTGCGTTCGCCTCATCTCGGCTGTAGCCGCCGGATAACGCCACCACCCGAACAACCTTCGGATGATCGACGAGGTCCGAATAGAAGTTGTCTTCCTCGGGGAGCGTCAGTTTGAACAGGAGGCTCATACTATTTGGCACTTCCTCGAGCCGCTTCATGATGTGGTCGCGAAGTAACGCCTCTGCTTCCGATTTCTGGGGGCTCTTGATGTCGATCTCAGGCTCGAGGATCGGGACGAGACCGCGGTCTGCGATGCGCTGCCCGATCTCGAACTGCTGCTCGACGATCCCTTCGATGCCTTTCGGATCGGCCAGCTTCACCACCGAGCGCATCTTCGTTCCGAAGACGTTTTGCTCCAGGGCTCGGTCGAGAAGCTTGTCGAGGTCCGGCATCGGCTTCATCAGTTGCACGCCGTCCGCCTCATCGGCGAGGCCCTTGTCGACCTTCAAGAACGGCACGACGTTCTTCTCGGCCCACAGATAATCGGTCGCACTACGGCCGCCGATCTCACGATCCAGTGTCTGTTCGAACAGGATCGCCCCCAAGATGCGATCTCCGTTGAAGGCCGGGCTGGTTACGATCCGCGCCCGCATCTCGTGGATGAGCGCGAACATCTCGTCGTCGTTCGAATAGGAGCTCTCTTCTACCCCGTACAGGCGAAGGGCTTTAGGCGTGCTACCGCCGCTCTGGTCGAGAGCCGCTATGAATCCATCGCCACTCTTGACCTTCTCGAACTGCTCTCGGTTCAACGGGTCACCTCCTGGGGCGGAACGGGGCGCTGGCTTCAGGCACGGCGCCATTCTAGTGCTCCGTCCAATAACGTTTGCGAGGTTCTGGCGAGTGAAAAGCAAGCATCGCAAGGCCGCAGGGAGGGTGCGTACCCAAAGGTACGTGCCCGACCGAGAACGCCGCGAGGCGCCGGCTTTTCGCCGCCAGAGACCGCAAGATGTTTGTTGGACGGGGCACTCGCTGCGGCCTCTGTGGTTCGATTGGCGCGTGGACGCCGTCGACCCCGTTGAGCTGGTGCAGCACTACCTGCGTGGGCAGAACCTCGAACAGCTCGGCCGAGTGGAGGAAGCGATAGAGACCTACGAGCTCGCCGTCGCCGGCGGCTTCGACTCCCCCGGCCCCTACGACAGGCTCATCGCCCTCTACGGGGACCAGGCGCTGCACTCAGAAGTCATCCGCGTAGTAGATGCGGCGCTGAGCAGCGTCCACACGTATGAGGACAAGCTCGCCTGGTACCAGAAGGTGAAGGATGAGGCCCTGCGCGCGATCGGTAACGTACCGAAGGCAGCGCCCAAGCGAGCGTGACGGAGCTCTCGCAGCGGATCATCGAGATCGTGCGCGACGAAGGGCCCATCACCTTCGCGCGATACCAGGCGCTTGCCCTCTACGACCCGGAGGCGGGTTACTACGCGGCCGGAACCGAACGCTCCGGATGGGGCGGGCACTACATCACGTCGGCGCAACTCGATCCCGCTTTCGGAGCACTCTGGGCGAAGGGACTCGAGCAGCTCTGGGGCGCGAGCGGCACGCCGGCGCGCTGGGACGTCATCGAGCTCGGCCCGGGAGAGGGCGCGTTCGCGGCGTCCATTCTGGGAGCCGCGCACGGCGCGTTCGGACGCGCCCTTCGATACACGCTCGTCGAACGGAGCCCGCAACTCACCGCGCGCCAGCGAGAGCTGTTGGCGGATCACGACAACGTCGCTTGGGTCTCCTCGGCCGACGAGGTACCGACGGCAGAGGCCGGCGTCGTCGTCGCCAACGAGGTCTTAGACAACCAACCCGTCCACATCCTCGAGAGGAAGGACGGCGCCTGGCTCGAGGTGTTCGTAGAGGAGCAGGGCGAGCGGCTCGAGCGTCGTCTCGGCCCCCCATCGGACGCGCGCCTCACCGATTATGTGGGCGCGACGGGGGCGCCCTCGCAGAACGGGTCCCTCGTTGAGCTGAGCCTGGACGCCGAAGCGCTCGTGACCCGCGCCGCTTCTCTCGTGCAACGCGGGGCCGTGGTGTTCGTCGATTACGGGGCCGAGACCGCGGAGCTCTTCGGCCGGACGGCGGGCACGGTCGTGTGCTACTCAGCCGCCGGCGCGGACGACGACCCTCTCGACCGGCCCGGCGAGAAGGACATCACCAGTCACGCGAACTGGACGATCGCGCGGCAAGCGGTCCAGGCGGCGGGTCTGGCCGCGATCGGGCCGGTGCCACAGAGGGACGTGCTGATAGCGCTCGGGCTACGCGCCATGCTCGACGACGCGAAGGAGAAACAAGACAAGGCGCTCGCCAAAGGACGGGGAGCCGAGGGCTTCCGGGCGATCGCTCGCCGACAGGCTCTGGCGACCCTTGCGGATCCGTCCGGACTGGGAGGCCTGCAGGTCTTCGTCGGGCTCAAGGGCATCGCGCACCCGCCGTTCTTGAAAGAAAAGAGCGGGCCGGTTGCCCGGCCCGCTCTTTGAAACCTGAGGTACTTCTTTACTGAGGTTGGATCTTCGCTACGTAATCGCCGGGCTCACCGCTGCAGGTGACCTGACTGATGCTTCCCTTTGCTTTGGAGCGCCGCGTGAACTTGCCGGTGACCGTGTAGTAATCGACGTCGCCGTTCGACTTGACGGCTTTGAAGGTGCCGTCGTCCTTCACCTTCACGTCCGTCCACTTGGTCACCGTGTCGCAACTGTCGACCACCCGGAGGAGGCTGAGATTGTGCTTCGTCTCCGCCACGATCTTCACCTTGTGGTTCGCCGTCGACGTGCCTTTGTAGATGCGCCCCGCCCGCGGGAGTGCCGCGAGAGCTACCGATGCAACTACGAACAGACACACGAGTGCCGCTCCAATCACCTTCATGAAACGAGTCAAATCGAAAACCTCCTCGTACTGAATGAGAAGCCGTCTTGTTACGACCCCAATAGAGCAACATACCCACTCTGGCGAGGGGTACACAATCAGCTTGCCGGGTCTAGTTCCCGCCTTGGGAGAAGTGCATGTAGTCCTTCAGCGAGCTCCACCGGCCCCCCCAGCCCCACCCGATCGCGTCGAACGCCTGCACCACGACGTCGCCCTCGAAGATCATCCCGTCGCGTTGCCAAGAACGATCGGCGTAGGCGGTAGCAAGCTCGGGTGCAACGAGATCGCCGCGCACGTACGGGTTGTGGAACGGGTTTATGTCGATCGCCAGTCCGTAGGCATGCTCCGACCAACTGGTGCCGAGCGTCACCTGACGACACTCGAAAGAGGAGGTGACGTTCGTGTCTCCGGTCGGCGGCGCTCGTTGTTCCTTGAGCGTCACGACGCGCATCTCCTCGATCCGGAAACGCGCGTCGTACAGCGCTCGGAACACGCCGACCACCTGATCGGCCACAGCTGCGTTCACGATCATCTCGCCCGTGTGGCGTTTGTGATCGAACCCACGGAACGTCATCGTGATGTACGCCAGTTGCTCGAGCGTTACCGGGCACTTTGACCTGAAGGAGGAACGCTCGACCACCTCGCTCGGCACCGGCCCGATCTTCGCCATGAAGCCCGGCTTCTGGGGCGGCGGAAGCAGCTTCGGGGTCGGCAACCGGCGATCTCTGAGGATCCGGGGCGTCTCCTGGACCTCGCCGAACCCGTCCGGCCGCTTCGGAAGTACACGGGTCCCCAGCCACGCGGGCCTGAGGGTGACCCACTTGTTGACGGGCTCGGGGGCCTCGCTCGGCTCGGGAGAGGGTGGCGGCGGGGTCGTCGTGGTTGACGGCGCTTCGGCAGCCGGGGTCGTGACGGGAGCGGCGGCGGGCGCCGGATCCCCGCTGCAGGCCGACGCGAGCAGCAGCATCGCGACCAGACTCGTCCCTCCCCTCAGGCGGCCATTCGTCATTTCTTCTTCATAGCTCCTCTTCCCTCACTCCTCTCGCGAGACGCATCGCCGGCGCAGGCGGTTGCCACCGGAGGTACTCCCAGAAAACGGTAGCCATTAATAGCTACTGACAAGAATCAGACCCAACTGCTGACTTTGACTATTTCCAACCCTTTCGCAAGGGAACAAGCTTCCAGACAAGACAGGTTTCGCGGAGTTCATGGTGTGCCGCTCTGCCCTCTGCACGCTTTGGATAACGATCGGCGATCAGCGGGCGAGGGTCGGTGTTGATGAGCGCTACGCGCGGGCAGGGTGGTCGGCCTCGAGAAGGGAGGCCTCGCTCCCTTCTACTCCTGGCCGCCATCACTCTAATTGCGCCT
>JAXDJL010000304.1:0-4398 GCA_034665685.1 Actinomycetota bacterium
GGACCGGGCAACTGCGTCTCGATGCCCTCCTCGCCGTAAAGGAGCGTTTCCGACAAGGGGGCGAGCGTGCTGGCGTCGGCCTCGGTCGGGAGAGCGACCTTCTCGGGGGCCGCCGTCGTGGCGGACAGAGGTAGCAGCGCCAGGAAACCAGCAGCCGCGATAGGGAGCGCTCCGATCTTCATCGAGATGATCTACCGCGTCTGCGGGATCGTTTCGAGGGTTGAGGAGAGCGGGTCGTCCTGAACGGGATCGAAAACCATGTCGTGGAACCGGGCGAAGTAGACGTCATCGTCGACGACCCCCTCGTGGTTCTTCTCGTTGAAGCCCCGCTCGTCTCCATTGGCTCCCTGCACGTCGACCTGGTTCAGCGCGTCGATCACCAAGGGGCCTTCGGTGGTCTGCGCCGCGCCGACGGCCGCCGCGAAGACCCTGACGAAATCGTATGGATACATCGCGTAGTCGGGCGGCTGAACGACCGTTCGCCCATCGGCTGTTTCGACGCCGACCTCCTCCAATCCGAACTTGCTCTCGTAGGCGGCCATGAACGCGAGGAATGGCTCCGGTCCCTTTTCCGCGGTCATCCGGCCCGACGCGACCGTCAGGCCGTCGACCCATTCGGGGTGATCCGAAAGCTGTTGCCGCACCAAGGGGTCTTCTCCGCTGGGGGCCGTGTAGATGGGGACGTCCCAGCCGTTGCTCCTCGCCGCGCGGATAACTTTCGCAACGGTGGAGGAACGAGCCCAGACGAGGAGGGCGGTAGCCCCGGAGCGTCGCGCCTCGAGCACCTGAGGCGTCACGTCCGGCGCGGTGCTCGGCACCGCCACGATCGCGGTCAGCGAGTTGGGCACGCGTCCGAAGGAGTCGTCGACGGCCAGCTTCCCTTGTTGTCCATAATCACTGTCGTCGTAGAGGAAGGCGACGTCGAGGTCTTGGGGAAGCATGTATTCGGCCAGACGGAATGCGATGCCGTGATCGGTTGGAGTGATCCGAAACACGTTCGGTTTGGTCACCGGATCGACGAGCCCGATCCCCCCCTGATAAACGATCCCGATCGGGATGTCGGCCTCGTCCGCGATCGCCCAGGAGGCATCAACGCCGGTGCCCTCATCGACGATCACGGCAGCACCTCGCTCGACCGCCGAGCGAACGTTGGCGAGAGCCTTCTGTGGTGAGAGCGCGTTGTCCAACCTCTCCGCGGCCAGCCTGTAGCTCTTGTCTCCCAGCTTGATGCCGCCCGCCGCATTTATCTCGTCGATAGCGAGAGTCACACCGCGGAAGATCGACTCTCCGATGTAAGGGGATCTCGAGAAAGGCGCGTTGACGACGACGAGCAACTCGCCGGAGGGCGTGCCTGTGGGCGTGCCCGGACCCGAGTCAGATGAGCAGGCGGGCAACAGGAGGACGAGGAGGAGGATGGCGAGGCGGCGGCGCACCAGGGGGACTATAGCCAAGCCTCTACCCGAGATAGGACCGCCGCACGACCGGGGATCCCGAGACCTCCTCGGGCGTGCCTTCCGCGATCACCTCCCCCGCGCTCAGCACCGTCACGACATCCGCGACGGACCGGACCAGCCGGAGATCGTGCTCGACGAGCAGGACGGTGATGCCGCTCGCACTGAGGTTCTGGATCACCTCTTTCAGGAGAGCCACGTGTGTTCTCGACATCCCGGCCGCCGGCTCGTCCAAGAGCAACACCGACGGCGATGAGGCACATGCCATCGCGATCATCAGGAGCCGCTGATCCGCGCCGGAGAGCCGCTCGGCTCGAACGTCTGCGGCCCACGCTAGGCCACACGAGGCAAGAGCCTGGCGCGCTACGTTTCCGAGCTCGCGCGTTTCGGCCCTCGCTTTGGGTGTTGCCAGGACTGTCCGGATCGCGCCACCGTGGCGCCGGTGGATCGCCGCCCCCAGGAGCGCGTGCTCCTGCGCGGTCATCTCCGGGAACACCTCGGTTCGCTGCAGCGTCCGCGCGAGCCCCCGACGCAGGCGCTCGCGCGAGGACAGATTTGTGATGTCGGCATCCGCTAGCGTGATCCGGCCCTCGTCTGCCTCGACCACACCCGCGAGCGTTCTCAAGCATGTCGTCTTACCGGAACCGTTCGGCCCGATCAAAGCGTGCACGCGGCCGGCCTCCACGGTCAGGGAAACGCCATCCAACGCGGCAACGCCGCCGAACGCCTTTCTCAGTTCGTGAGCTTGTAGCGAGGTTGCTGGGAGGCCCTGGCCTGCGGGCCGGGCGAGAGAACGGTCCACCGTCGCGGCCACCGCGCGCTCCTGCTTCCGCGTGAAAGCAACGAGCAACCGAACGAGCCCGCCCCGTCCGAGGATCAGCGCGACCAACAGGAGTATCCCGGCAAGGACCGCCTCGAACCGCTCGGGCGGAGCACCGACGCCGTTGCCGAGCGCCCTCGCCGCCGGAGGGATCACCGCTAGGGCCGACGCCCCCACGAGTGGACCCCACAGAGTTCCCGCCCCTCCCAGGAGAACTGCGACGAACAACGAGACGGAGAGAACCGGGCCGTACGACGCCGGGTCCGCGATCCCGGCAAGTTGGACCGTTAGTGCGCCCGAGATCCCGGCTATCGCCGCCGAGGTGGCGAATGCACCGAGTTGCAGAGCCGTTGAATCCGCTCCCACGGCCGCCGCCGCAGACCTCCCTTGACGCAGGGCCGCAAGTGAGAAGCCGATGTGACTCCGAGAGACGGCATGGAAGGCGACCAGGGACAACGCCACCAAGACCAAAGCGATCTCGAGATGCACCGCGGGGGTGAGCCGGAGCTCTACGCCGAGCGCTTCCAACCCGATCTTCCCTTCGGGCAACACGATGCCCTGGGAGCCGCCGAACACGTTGGGGAATGCTGCGAGCGTGAAGTACACCAGCCACGCGACGATCCACGTCCCCGCTGCGAGCGCTGCCGCTCTCAACCTGATCGCGCCGACCCCGACGAGCGCGCCGGCCAGAGCCGCGCACGCGATCGCAACGAGAGTCGCGGAACCCGGCCCCCACCCCGCGCGAGTTCGCAACAGAGCCGCCGCGAACGCTCCAATGCCCACGAACGCGCCGTGGCCGAGCGATGGCATCTCGGCCAGGCCCAAGACGAAGTTGAGCCCGACGGCCGCGAGGACGATGTAAAGGCCAGACGCGAGCCCTCTCGTCATGTTCGTCTGACCCAGCACGAGGGGGGCAGCCGACAGCGCGGCGAAACCTCCCAGGTACAACCACCAATGAGGGCGCCAGGCCCGGCGAACGTCCGCGGCCGCGGCGACAACCGCCCTCGTCACCTGCCCGGTGACCTCGCTCACTCGACCTCCTCGTGCCCGATCGCGATCCGACCGAACGCGAGTGCGGCCAGAGCGATGGCGAGCGGAACGACGTCGCGGTAAGCCGGTCCCAGCTCCAACGGACCGAGGTGGCCGCTTGCGACCGCCGCCTCGAGGACGCCGACCCCGAGTCCCGCGAGCAGCACCTTCCAGGGAAGCTCGAAGCGCGCGAACAGCGCGGCCACGAGTCCCTTGAGCCCCAGAAGGGCTCCCGCTTCGACCGTGACGGGCGCGCCGGGGGCCGCGATCACCGCGGCGAGGCCGGCGACTCCTCCTGCCAGAGCGAACGCGATCGCGAGCAATCGATCCGAGGGGACCCCCATGAGACGAGCCGCCTCGGGGTCTTCCGCTATCGCGCGGAGACCTCGGCCCGTCCGCGTCCGATCGAGGAACGCTGCAGCGGCGACCGCCAAGAGAAGGGCCACGCCTATCACGAAGAAGGTTCGCACCGGAAGGGACGCGCCATGTCCCAGATCGATGAGCCCACCGTCGCCGAAGCGCTCGAACGAGAAGGGGTCGGGGAACACGTAGCTCTCGCGGCGGAAGCCTGCCTCCAAGAGCCCTCGAACGACGAACGTGATCGCCACGGCGCCGCCCACCCAACCGATGGTCGAGCCGCGCCGCAGGAACGGTCTCACGGCGACCAGGTAAAAGACGACACCGGACGCGACCGCGACCACGAGTCCACCCCCCAGGCTCGCGGCGTAGCGGCCCGGGGACAGGTTCGTTCGCGTCACCGTCCCGGTACCGGCGGCGAAGAAGAGGGTGCAGAAGATCGTCAGACCGACGAGCTCTCCCAGGGCGAAGTGAACGACGCCCGTCAGCCGGTACACGAGGGCGTAGCCCGTCCCCACCAACCCGTAAACGGCTCCGGCCGCGATGCCGGAGACGACTATCTGGATCAGCAGTCCCACGGAGGAACTCCCGCACCGGTGGTCTTGGAGAGCGGCCGCACGGCTAGAGGCTACAGGCGGTCGCGCGGAGTCAGCCGGTCCGCCACTGCTCCTTGAACGAACAGCGGGCCCGGTGCAGCAGAGACTTGGCCTGGCCCGGTGAGATGTCGAGACGATCCGCTAT
>JAXDJL010000305.1:0-14943 GCA_034665685.1 Actinomycetota bacterium
TCAACGAGATCATCGGTCTTGATGAGGCCCCCGCGCGCAACGTTCACGATCCAGGCGTCGTCCTTCATCCGCTTGAAGATGCTCGAGTCCAAGATCCCTTCGGTCTCGGGCGTTAGAGAGGCGGTGACCACAACGAAGTCCGCGTCCTCCACGAGCTCGGGCAGCCGCTCAGTCTTCGCGGAGACCTCGGCTCCCTCGACCGCGGAACCGGATCGACTGATGGTGGTGATCCGCGCCTCGAGAGGTTGAAGCATTGGGATGAGGGCGCGCCCGATCCCACCCGCTCCGAAGATCAGGACGCGCAACCCCGAGAGACGTCGTTCTGGAGCGCCGAAGGTGGTGTCGCGCCACGAGGTTGCGCGCACGTGCTCGTGCAGTCGCCGCGCCGCAGCAAGCATCAGGGCCAGCGCGTGTTCCGCGCACGCGTGGCCGTAGATCCCCCTGGCGCAGGTCCACGCCCGGCCCTCGTCGATCACGCCCGCTGCGAAGAAGCTCTCGATGCCTGCGAACGGAAGCTGCACCAACTTGGGGTCCGACTTCGCTAAGAGATCCTTCAGACCATGGGGATCGCGCGGGTTCGCCCACACGACGATGTCGGCCGATGAAGGATCGTCGACCACCTCTCCCCCGCCGGCGCGCACGGCGTTCTCCATCTCGTCACCGGAGAACGGCGCGATGTGAACCTTCGGCGCGGTGTTCGCCACGCTTACAGGAAGGGCTCGGCGGCGGGACTCGCCGAGGTTGAGCCACAGCTCGGACACATCGGCGTTGCGCCTACGTGCGTCGTGTAGGTGTCGCCGCACTCGTCGCACTTCAAGACGACCACGGGTGCCGGGCGTTCCTCGTCCTCTTCCAGGCCTTTGGGAGTCATGGCTCTCTATTCTCCAACCTATTGAGCGGCCGCTCGCGCGGCGTCCTCGGCCCAGTCGTGCAGCGTCAAGCGGCTCTCCAGCACCTCTGCAGGGACTTGATAGAAGGTCCGCAGCGTCTGGCCCTCCTGGGGCGTGAACTGCTTCATCCCTTTGGCCTCGTAGCGCGGTCGGGTGGCGTCATCGATCTTGAAGAAGAGCTCCGAGTTGTAGACGATGCCGAAGAACCGGCCCCAGGAGTAGAGGCCCGTGCCCCCGAACATCGGGCGAGAGTGAACTCCCTCAACGTTCAGCCGCGCCAAGACATATTCAAGGAAGTCATCGGACATCGGGAGACACCTCCGAGTTGATTCTACGGAGGCGGCCGTCGATCCAACCGTCTATTGCGGGACTATCGCGAGCCCAAGTTCCGACTCTCGTCCGGCCGAGAATGCCGGTCGCCCGGGCTCAGGAACTCGGCAAGTATGGCAAGGAGTCCCAGCCAACCCTCGAACGGGACCGGAGCCTCTCCCCCGATCCGAACGGTACCCATCGGAGGCCGGGGCTGATCGATATCCAGTTGTATGAGCATGCTGTGACGGTGACCGAAGACGGCGCCGAGGACATCCGTCAGGTGACCGATATCTAGGTGGCCGGCGCCTCGGTGGCCTTGTTCGCGGACGCGGCAGCGAGCTCGACCCGAGATGCGATCCCCAGCTTCTGATAGATGTGCGAAAGGTGGGTGGCCACGGTCCTGCGCGAGACGTACAGCCGCGCGCCGATCTGGGGGTTCGTCAGTCCTTCGGCCGCCAAGCGAGCGACCTGTTGCTCGGTCTTCGTGAGAGAGTCCCACCCAGTCTTCGGGCGGCGACGCTGCCCTTTCGCTCCGCGTTTCACGCCGAGAGCGCGCAGCATTCGCTCAACGCGAGCGATGTCTTGGGTCGCCCCAAGGCTCTCGAAGATGACGGCGGCCTCCGTGATCAGCGCGATCCCTTCGGAACCACCTCCCTTAACGACCGCTTCCCCCGCGCTCTCGCACGAGAGAGCGGTCTCGAGGGGTCGCCCGGACGCTCGATAGCACTCCACCGCCTTCAGGTGCGGCTCGGGTTTCTCGGACAGGAAACCCTCGCACCGGCATGCCGCGCCGCGCACGCTCGGTATCGGATCCAGCGCAACCAACTCTTCAAGAGATCCCGCAGCCGAGCGAGCGAGACCGTGGCGGCCTTCGCTCACGGCCAAGCGAACGAGGTCGGGGCAGACATCGCGTCGCCTTCCCACGAAGCCCAGGTCCTCGAGGAACGTCCGGGTGGCCTCGAGGTGCGATAGCGCCGCTGGCGCGTCACCCTTCATCTCGAGAACCGTCGACCACGACCACAAAAAGCGATCGAAACCAAGCTGCGCCGGACCCCGGCGGGCGATCAGACCGCACCCGTCCGCCAGCGCGACGTCGGCACCCGACGTGTCTCCTCGCCGGGCAAGGATCGACGCTCGCACCGAGTGACTGAGGAGCAGCCAGTTCTCCATGTCGAGCTCTTGGGCCAAAGCGATGCTCGTATCGGCATCCGCCAAAGCGTCGTCCCACTGCCCCGCCAGGAATCGGGCGAGCGCCAGCGCCGCGTGACTGAGTGGAAGCGCCCAAGGAGTCCCCAGCTTCTCAGCCAGTTGCAGCGTGTGGAGGAATTCGTCCCGCCCCTCCTCGAGTCGATCGGCCTCGAGCAGAGCGAAGCCCAAGAAGAAGCGCGGCTGGAGAAGTTCAACCGATTCCTCGATGTCTTTCCCTGCCCGAGCCCCGGCCTTCTTCGCCACCCGGGCGGCCTCGGTGAACCGACCGCGCAATCCCGCAACCAGCGAGATCCCCGACAGGGCCGTGCTCTCGACGCGACCGTCTCCCAGTCGCTCGGCCCCACGAAGGGCATCTTCGGCCGCGCGATCGGCGGCTTCGAGTTGTCCTTGCAGGGGCTTCCGCAAGGCCAGATCCGCGATCATCCGTGCGCGCTCCATGTCGGATCCATGTTCAGCGGACAGAGCTTCTTCGACTCGCGCAACGGAGTCGTTGACGTTGCCTTGATAGACGAGCACGCGGCCGACCGCGTACCGAAGGCCATCGAGCGAACCGGCCGCGTCCTGCTCCAAGAGCTCGTTCGAGAGTTGCAGCGCTTCTGCGAAGCGCCCGGACCACAGAAGCACGCGACTCAGCTCGACCTTGATCTCGGTTTCGACAATGCCGGCGGGCCGAAGTTCGAGCGCGTGTCGCAACAGGTCCGTCGCGATAACCGGAGAACGTGGCGCAGCCTCCAAGGCGGCTCGCTTGATCCAATCGATCGCTTCCTCGTCTCCCTGCTCGGCCCCCAGCACGAGGTGAGCGGCCACCTGCGACGGTGGCGCATCGGCCGAAGCCAGCGTGCGACCGGCGTGGAGGTGCAGGCCGGCCCGAACGGGCTCCGAAAGATCCTCATGGATCGCTTCCCTCACCAGATCGTGACGGAACGCAAGTCTCGACCCTTCGGCGCCCACGACACCCGCAACGAGCGCCGGGTCGATCTCGGCCGCGACCCGCTCGATGCTCTGAGCGGTCACGGTAGAGAGGTCGGGAAGCGAGAACGACGATCCGAGCACCGCGGCCATCCGGAGAAGCTCCAGGGTCGAGGGCGGAAGGAAGCTGAGTCGGCGCAAGATCGTGACGCGCAGAGGTGGTGCGAGAGTGGAATCCTCGACGCCGGCTATCCCTTCGCTGACGCGGATGGCGCCCTCTTCCATCATGGAGCCGATCAGCTCCAGCACGAAGAGCGCGTTGCCGGCCGCTCTCGATGCCTGCCGCAGAAGGGCGGGTGACGGATCCGCTCGCACCGTGCGTCGCACCAGCTCGGCGACGTCGTCATCCTCGAGCGAGCCGAGTTTCAGCAAGACGGCGCCCGCGCCGCGCGCCTCCTCCAGGACCTGCACCAGTTCGGCCGGTCGCGGAAGCGGCCTGAAGGTGCACACGAGCGCGAGTGGCAAGCCTTCGACGCGGGTGATGAGGCGATGAACCATCAACAACGTGGCGGGGTCCGACCAATGGAGGTCCTCCAGCACCAGAAGGACCGGGGCCGAACGGGACTCCTCCTCCACGACGTCGAGCAGCCGGCCGAGGATGCGGTAGCGGAGGTCCGGCGATGGTGCCACCTCGGCATCGGCCGGACCAAGCAGAAGGTCGTCGATCGACACCCGAACGGGATCCGAGGAATCGGACCGCACGTTCAAGGCGTCGGCGATGGCTCCGAATGGACGATCGCGATCGATCTCGGCGGCCGCAGCTCTGAAGATCTTGAAGCGGCGGGTCCGGGCCCTCTCGATCAAGGCGGAGGTCAAGCCGGTCTTGCCGATCCCGGCCTCCCCCTCGATGAAAGCGGCCGCCAGAGAACCTTTCGTAGCCCTGGTCAAAAGTCCCTCGAGGGCAGTCTGCTCGCTATCGCGCCCCACCAAGGATCCACCTGCGGCCATGCCGCATGGTATTTCGCTGCCCCCTCGACGGAAAATCCGTCACCTGACCGATGTCTCCGGTTCCACTCGGCACGAGGATGAGCGAGCGGTTGGTCGAGACCTCGAGATAGCTGTGGGGCCTTGCCGCCGGGATGGGCGCACTGGATGCTTGAGTCTGTGAAACCGGAGGTGAGATGAACGCTCGGATGGACGAGTTGGTCGATGCGGCGGAGCGGCGCTGGCTGGAGCTGTGGGTCGAGGGGCCTCAGCAGACGGGTTGGAACCACCCTCCGGTAACGGTCGGATCGCCGGCCCCCGATTTCACGCTCCCGGACGAGACGGGGGCAGACGTCTCGCTCAGTTCTCTATGGGAAGACAGACCGGCATTGATCGTCTTCTGGCGTCAATTCGGATGCGGTTGCGGGGTCGACCGAGCGGCGCGCTTCGTGGAGGAATACAGCGACTACGTGGCCGGCGCGAACGTCGTGGTCGTCGGCCAGGGAGAGCCGGAGCGGGCGGCGGCCTACAAGGAGGAGTACAAGATCCCTTGCTCGATCCTGTCCGACGTCGGAGAGAGGGCCTATCGCGCTTACGGACTGCGAGACGCGACGGTCGAGCAGGTTCTCTTCGATGCACCCGAGGAGTTCTGGCCGCACGGCAAAGAGATCGGCGAAAGTTTCATCGCCGACCGGCGAAAGATGGGCCGGCGGCTAGTAGACAACCCGTGGCTGCTGCCGGGTGAATTCGTCATCGACACGTCCGGGACCATCGTCCTCGACTACCGCTGGCAGTACTGCGAAGACTTCCCGGACCCTCGCGTTCTCACGACGGCGATCAAGCTCGCGGGGGCCGGCTGATCGGGCGAGTCTCTTGTCGTCTTGATCTGCAGGAACACTATGGAACTCGGATGGATCGAATGAGGAGGAGAGCGTGAAAAGAAGGATCGTGACGTCGATGTTGGTCGTGGTAATCGTGGGCCTTCTCTCGTCCTGCGGCGGTGGCTCCTCGGACGACACGTCGACCGCTGCAGAGGACACGACCTCCGCCACAACGACCACTGAAGCCGCTGCGTCGTTCGAATGTGAAGACGCGAAGGGCAAAGCCGACGCGACCGTCGCCGCCTTGACGACCAAAGACTTCGAGTACGTATGGGACAAGGAGAAGCTCAAGTTCCCGGCCGGCGAGCAAGTGGTCTTGGAGATCGTCAACAAGTCCGACACGTACCACGACTTCACCGCCGACACCTGCCTCCCGGGCCGCATCGAGAAGGGCAAGTCGCTCACGATCAGCTTCACCGTCCCCGACGCGCCGGTCGAGTTCGTCTGCACGATCCATCCCCTAACGATGCTCGGAACGATCGAGCCCGAGTAGCACCGGCCGAACGAGACACCCAGACGCGAGAGGAGGGACCCCGAAGGGCCCCTCCTGAGGATCATCTAAGGGTTCAGGCGGCCGACTCCGACGAGACCCTCTCGAAGACGAGCTTGTCGCCCTCTAGGTCCGCGCGGATCGTGTCGCCGTCGGCGAATTTGCCGGACAGCAGTTCCAGTGCGAGCTCGTTCTCGATCGTGCGCTGGATCAGGCGCTTCAGGGGACGAGCTCCGTACGCGGGGTCGTAGCCGGCGTCGATCAGGTACTGACGAGCCTTGGGCGACAGCTCAAGCGTGATGTTGCGATCGGAGAGCCGTTTCGTCAGGGTCCCTAGCTGGATGTCCACGATGCGGGCAAGGTCCTCGAGCGAGAGCCGGTGGAACACGATGATCTCGTCCACGCGGTTGAGGAACTCGGGCTTGAAGTGCTCGCGCACCGTCTGCATGACCTTCTCTTCGACCGCCTCCTCGGACTCACCCTGCGACGTGAGGATCCACTGCGACCCAAGGTTCGACGTCATGATGATGACGGTGTTCTTGAAGTCGATCGTGCGACCCTGACCGTCGGTGAGACGGCCGTCGTCGAGGATCTGCAGCAGCACATTGAACACGTCCGGGTGCGCCTTCTCGATCTCGTCCATGAGGACGACCGAGTAGGGACGTCGCCGAACGGCCTCGGTCAGCTGACCGCCCTCGTCGTAACCGACGTAGCCGGGAGGCGCGCCGATCAGACGAGACACCGAGTGCTTCTCCATGTACTCCGACATGTCGATGCGGACGATCGCCCGCTCGTCGTCGAACATGAACTCGGCGAGAGCTCTAGCCAGCTCGGTCTTCCCGACACCGGTCGGGCCGAGGAATATGAACGAGCCGATCGGGCGGTTCGGATCCGATAGACCCGAGCGTGCGCGGCGGATCGCATTGGCCACCGCCGTTACCGCTTCATCCTGTCCGACCACCCGCTTGTGCAGGCCCTCCTCCATGTGGATCAGCTTCTCGACCTCGCCCTCCAGTAGGCGCGAGACGGGAACGCCGGTGGCGCGGGCAACGACCTCGGCGATGTCCTCCTCGTCGACCTCCTCCTTCAGGAACTTTCGGTCCTTCTGGAGCTCGGCGAGTGCCTTGTTCGCCTCGGTCAGCCGTTGCTCGAGCTCGGTGAGCGTGCCGTAACGAAGCTCCGCTGCCTTCGCGAGGTCCCCGTCGCGCTCGGCCCGCTCGGCTTGGCCCTTGACCTCTTCGACCTCGGCCTTCAAGGCTCGTATGCGGTCGATGTGCTCCTTCTCCTGGTGCCAGTGCGCCTTCATGCCGTCCATCGTTTCGTGGATGGTCGCGAGCTCTTCCTCGATCTTGGCGAGACGCTCTTTGGACGTCTTGTCCTTCTCCTTGGCGAGTGCCTGCTTCTCGATCTCGAGCTGCTTGGCGCGCCGGTCGAGAACGTCGATCTCGATCGGCATCGAGTCGATCTCGATGCGCAGACGCGACGCAGCCTCGTCGATAAGGTCGATCGCCTTGTCCGGAAGGAACCGACCGGTGACGTATCGATCGGAGAGCACCGCGGCGGCAACGAGTGCGGAGTCCTGGATGCGGACACCGTGGTGCACCTCGTAACGCTCTTTCAGACCGCGGAGGATCGCGATCGTGTCGACCACACTCGGCTCCCCCACCATGATCGGCTGGAATCTTCTCTCGAGGGCCGCGTCCTTCTCGATGTATTTGCGGTACTCGTCGAGGGTGGTGGCTCCGACCAGACGGAGCTCACCGCGAGCGAGCATCGGCTTGATCATGTTGCCC
Source organism: Actinomycetota bacterium (assembly GCA_034665685.1). Lineage (GTDB taxonomy): Bacteria > Actinomycetota > CADDZG01 > CADDZG01 > WHSQ01 > JAUJNU01. Next base: position 7,469 of record JAXDJL010000305.1, read on the forward strand.
GCGTCCATCGAGCCCTCTGCGGCACCTGCTCCCACGATCGTGTGGAGCTCGTCGATGAACGTGATGATCTCGCCCTCTGAGTCGGTGATCTCCTTGAGGACGGCCTTCAGCCGCTCCTCGAACTCGCCGCGGTACTTCGAGCCGGCCACCATCGCCCCGATGTCCAGCGCGATGACCCTCTTGTTCTTCAACGACTCGGGAACGTCACCCGCGACGATGCGGTTCGCGAGGCCCTCGACGATCGCGGTCTTGCCGACGCCGGGCTCACCGATGAGGACGGGATTGTTCTTCGTCCTGCGGGACAGCACCTGGATCACGCGCCGGATCTCGTCGTCGCGGCCGATCACCGGGTCGAGCTTGCCCTTGCGGGCAGCCTCCGTGAGGTCGCGGCCGAACTTCTCGAGCGCCTGGTACTTGTCCTCTGGGTTCTCGTCCGTGACTCTCTGGGAGCCGCGGATCTCCTTCAACGCCTCCAGCACACCCTGATGGTCGACGCCGGCGTCCTTGAGGATCCCGGCGACGACGTCCTTCTGCTCGATAAGCGCCAGGATCAGGTGCTCGGTCGAGATGTAGGAGTCGCCGAGCTTCTCGGCCTCCTTCTCCGCTCGGTCGAGAACCTGCGTGAGCTCCTGCGAGAGATAAGGGTCGGTCCCTCCGTACACCTTGGGCACGCGCTCGAGAGCAACCTCCGTGGCGCGGCGCAGCGATTGTGGAACCGCACCCAGCTTCTGCATCAGTGGGAGCGTGACCCCATCGGCCTGACTCAAGAGGGCCAGGAGCAGATGCGATGTCGTGATCTGCTGATGGTTGTTCTCACGTGCGAGCTTCTGTGCTTGGGCTAGTGCTTCTCTAGATTTAACTGTGAATCGTTCAACGTCCAATGTTGCATCACCTTCTTCTTACTTGTCCGAGTGGTCGCCGTCCTCATCAGCGGCCGGAACCGCGAAACGGCTGATGCCCACCCGGTCTATCAAGTCTGTCTTCATCGCTCGTCGCACTCGCCGGATGTCCTTGAAAGGGATCAGCGAACCGCCCGAGCGTGCTTGGTACTCCTGTCTTGCCTTGTCGAACTGATCGCGCAATCGTTCGATCTCTTGCTCGAGCTCGATGATGCGCATGACCCCCGCCAGGTTGATCCCGTCGCCCGTCAGATCCTGGATGCGTTGCAGCATCAGGATGTCGCGCTCCGAGTACCGGCGGCTGTTCCCCTGCGTGCGCTTGGGGCTGAGCAGCCCCTTGCGCTCGTAGACGCGAAGCGTCTGGGGATGCACGCCGGCGAGCTCGGCCGCCACAGAGATGACGTAGATCGGCGAATCCGGGCCGGGTCTCTGCTCTTCCATAACCGTTTCCTTAGGACGCGCCGGCCTCGGCATGCGCCTTGGCCTCCTGCATGTACGCCTCCATAAAGGCTCGCGGGTTCTCCTCGTGGATAGCCGCGAACTCTTCAAGGAGCTCTTTCTCCTTTTTGGAGAGCTTCTTCGGCACCTGCACCTCTACCTTTGCGTAGAGGTCGCCGCGCCCGCCCTTGCGTTTCGAAGCGCCGGCTCCCTTTACCCGGAACGTCTTGCCGTTGGGAGTCCCAGCAGGGATCTTCAACGTCACCGGCGCCTCGAGCGTGGGCACCTTCACCTTGGCTCCGAGAGCGGCCTCCGGGAACGTCAGCGGCAGCCGAACGTTCAACGAAGCATCGGGTCCCATCGAAAAGATGGGATGAGGTTCGACACGAACGCGCACGTAAAGGTCTCCAGGGGGGCCGCCGTTAGCGCCGGACTCCCCACGACCCGCCACCTTGATGCGAGCACCATCGGCCACCGCCGGGGGGATCCGCACCTTCGTCCCTTGTGGCAGCGTCACGGTCGTTCCATTGACGGCATCCTCGAAGGGCAACGTCACCTCGGTCTCAAGGTCCGTTCCCTGCTGGGGCCGTCGTGAGAAACCAAAACCTCCGCCGCCTCCGAAGAGGTCGCCGATGTTGAATCCTTCCTCGCCCACTCCGTCGCCGAAGAGGTCCCCGATGTTGATGCGGACGTTGCCGCCGCCTCCGGGGACACCACCGTAGATGCGGTGTCCGCCCGAGCGGACCAACGCGCGCATCTCGTCGTACTCCCTGCGCTTCTCTTCGTTCGAGAGGACCGCGTACGCCTCGGAGACCTCCTTGAAGCGTTCCTCCGCCGTCGCGTCACCCTTGTTGGCGTCGGGGTGATACTTCTGCGCGAGCTTGCGGTACGCCTTCTTGATCTCGTCTTTGGAGGCGGTCTGCGAGACGCCGAGCGTCTTGTAGTAGTCCTTCTCCATCCAATCTCGTTGCGACATGCTTACTCCCTCACGTCCTCTCCGCGGGGAGCACCTTCCGACGCCGGTTTGGCGACCACGACCATCGCGGGACGCAACAGGTGGTCGCCCATCGCGTAACCCTTCCGAAAGACTTCCTTAACGACCTCGTTAGTCGCCTCAGGGTCCTCGATCGTCGTGACCGCTTCGTGCATGCGCGGATCGAACGGCTTGCCCTCGGCGGGCACCTCCGCGAGCCCCTGCTGTTGAAGTGCCTGCGTCAGTTGCTTGAAGAGGAGTTGCAGCCCCTCTTGATCGACCGAGTGCAGCACCGCCGCCTCGAAGCTGTCGATCAAGGGAAGCAGTTCTTCGAGCACACGCGCCTTGGCGCGCGTCGCGGCCTCCGCCTGACGCTTGACGCTGTTCCTCGCGAGGGTTTGGTAGTCGGCGTGCGCCCTAAGGATCTCGTCCTGCAGCTTGCGGACATCAACGGGCGCCTCTTGCTCGGCACCGTTGTCGCCATCTGGCTCATTGGGAGAGGCGTCCTGGACGACCTCGCCGTCCAGGACCTCTTCCGTCTCAGCCTTTCGTTCACTATTCATCCGTCCCCCTCTTACTCAGCGTCCTGCTCGCCGCCTTCGTCCACGACCTCGGCGTCGACTACGTCGTCGCCGCCTGCGGCCTGGTCGGTTGCGGGTCCACCTTGGGTCTGTGCGTTCTGGTACAGAACCTCGGCGAACTTCTGCGATGCGGTAAGCAGTTGCTCTGTGGTGTGACGGATCTTGTCGACGTCGGTGCCGGCAAGAGCCTCCTTGGCCTCGGCGAGAGCGTCGTCGACGATCTTGCGGTCCGCTTCGGCGAGCTTGTCGCCGTTCTCCTTCAGCATCTTCTCCGTCTGGTAGATGACGCTGTCGGCTTGGTTACGAACGTCGACCTCTTCACGCTTCTTGCGGTCCTCGTCGGCATGCGCCTCGGCCTCGCGAATCATCTTGTCGATCTCGTCCTGCGACAGCTTCGTGCCGCCGGTGATCGTCATGGACTGCTCCTGACCGGTGCCGAGGTCCTTCGCCGACACGTTCACGATGCCGTTCGCATCGATGTCGAACGTGACCTCGATCTGAGGCGTTCCACGCGGTGCCGGCGGTATGCCGACCAACTGGAACTTGCCGAGAGACTTGTTGCGATAGGCCATGTCGGCCTCACCCTGAAGGATGTGGATCTCGACCGAGGGCTGGTTGTCCTCTGCGGTCGTGAAGATCTCGGACCGCTTGGTCGGGATCGTCGTGTTCCGCTCGATTAGCTTCGTGAACACGCCACCCCTGGTCTCTACACCGAGAGACAGCGGAGTCACGTCGAGAAGAAGGACGTCCTTGACGTCGCCCTTCAGGACTCCGGCCTGGATCGCGGCTCCCAGCGCAACTACCTCATCCGGGTTGACACCCTGGTGAGGCTCCTTGCCTGCGAGCTCCGTGACCAGCTTGCGAACCGCCGGCATGCGGGTCGAGCCTCCGACGAGGATCACGTGGTCGATCTTGTCGACCGTGATGCTCGCGTCGCGGACGGCCTGGTTGAACGGTCCACGCAGCTTCTCGAGGAGGTCCTCAGTCATCCGCTCGAACTCCGAGCGCGTGAGCTTCACCTCGAGGTGGAGCGGGCCGTCTTGGGTCGCCGTGATGAAGGGCAGGTTGATCGTCGTCTCCTGTGCGGATGACAGCTCGATCTTGGCCTTCTCGGCCGCTTCCTTCAACCGCTGCGCGGCCATCTTGTCCTGGCTCAGGTCCACACCCTGCTGATCCTTGAAGGTCTTGACGAGGTGATCGATGACGCGCTGATCCCAGTCGTCACCACCAAGGTCCGTGTTACCGGACGTCGCCTTGACCTCGAACACGCCTTCTCCCAGATCGAGCAGCGAAACGTCGAACGTTCCACCACCGAGGTCGAAGACGAGGATCGTCTGGTCGGACTTGTCTTCCTTGTCGAGCCCGTACGCGAGCGCTGCCGCGGTTGGCTCGTTGATGATGCGAAGTACCTCGAGGCCCGCGATCTGCCCGGCTTCCTTGGTCGCCTGGCGCTGCGCGTCGTCGAAGTACGCGGGAACCGTGATGACGGCTTCCGTCACCTTGTCGCCGAGATACGCCTCGGCATCCGTCTTAAGCTTCATGAGGATGCGCGCGGAGATCTCCTGCGGCGTGTATGCCTTCCCGTCGATGTCGATCTTGTGGTCCGTGCCCATGTGCCGCTTGATGGAGCGGATGGTCCGGTCCGGGTTCGTGATGGCCTGACGTTTCGCCACCTCGCCTACGAGGATCTCGCCGCCCTTGGAAAAGGCGACCACGGACGGTGTCGTCCGCTGTCCTTCGGCGTTGGGGATAACGGTGGGCTCACCACCCTCGAGGGCCGCGACGACCGAGTTCGTGGTCCCGAGGTCTATTCCTACTGCCTTACTCATTGATATTGCCTCCTGCTCAATGGATTTTCACGGGAGTTAAGCCTCCTGTGACTATGCTACTTGAGTCTATCTATATCAACTTTGAGCAGGGGCGGCATATTCCCGATCGCGGAGCCCCTGAGGTCGAGCTTTCCCCCGCGGAGGCCGAGGGCCGCCCCAGTGGAAACGGGCCGGCGCGCGGACGATTAGGGGGATCGCCCGGTCCCTCGTGGAAGGCCCCCGTCGGGCAAGTCTGTCCTACGCTCGGGCTCCCGCACGCCCGCTCCACTCTCGACGATGATCTGGGCCATTGCGGCTCCGTTTCGTCGGATTTGGGAGTTTCGTCAGATATGGAGTTGCTACCCCGAGGGACGATGAGCAAACAACCACCGGGACGCGTTCATTGGGCCGTGCGAACTGCCGCTGGGAGGATGTAGCTATTCGAGTGAGCCGGGAACGTGCGCCGGTAACTCGCGAGGGGCTGTGACCAGCTCCGGAAGCTCGAGTGGGAGCCACAGGCTGAAGGTCGAGCCCTCGGCCCCCGAGTGCTCGAGCCATACCCGGCCCCCGATGGCTTCGCCGAGTCGACGGCAGATGTAGAGGCCGAGCCCGGTTCCGCCGACCTTGCGCGTCGAGGATTGGTCAACCTGGAAGAAACGATCGAAGATCCTCTCCTGGAAGTCGGCCGCCACCCCGTCTCCCTCGTCGGTGACCGAAAGAACGACGCCCTCTCCCTCGCGGCGTCCTTGCACCGTTACGGGCGCTCCTTCCGGCGAGTACTTGAACGCGTTGTCCACGAGGTTCAAGAGGATCTGGTGGATCTTGCCCTCATCGCTCACGACAACCGGGAATTCCGGCTCGAAGTCCATCCGCACCGGGTGGGTGTCCTTACGCTCTCCCAGCTCATCGACGACCCTCTCGACCAGAGTAGGAAGCGACATCACCGCGGCGGCGGCGCGCATCTCGTCCGACTCGAGTCGAGACACGGCGAGGAGATCCTCGATCAAGTTTCGCAAACGGTCGCTCTGACGATCGACGGCCTCGAGGAAGGACCGCTGCTCCGCTGGCTCGAAGTTGACCTCCGGCCTGAGGAGCGTCTTTATGTAGCCCTGGATCGACGTCAACGGCGTGCGAAGCTCGTGCGACACTGCCGCGACGAAGTCATCCTTCAAATGGTTCATCTCGGTCAGGTGTGCGAGAGATTCCTTCAGGCGGTCGACCAGACCAGCGTTCTCCAGTGACACGCTCGCGTGGTTGGCGAGTGTTTCGAAGAGCTTTAGATCCTCGAGGTCGAAGCTGCTGACGTCGCCCAGGCGGTCCCCCACCATGATCGTTCCGACGACGCCCTGCTCACCGAGGAGCGGCGCCACCATCGCGTCCCTGTGGACGCCGATCGCCGCGAAGTGTCGCCGAAGTCTCTCGTTCTGGATCGGCCTCGGGATAAGGATCGCCTGCTGCTCGGAGGCGACGCGCGCCCACACACCCTCGGTGGGGTGCAGATCGATCTCTTCCATCAGAGACATCTCTTCGGCGGGCCCAAGGGTTGTCTGTCGGGCCCCCTTACCGTCTTCGTTCCCGAAGAGCGTGATGCTGGCGACCTCGGCACGGAACATCTTCCGGGCCTGCGTGCACAGTGACGTGATGGCTGACTGCGATTGCAGGGAGCGATGAGCCATGCGGGTCGACTCGTAGAGGAACTCGATGCTCTCGCGTTGCTCGCGCTGAGACATATAGGCGCGGTACGCCAAGAAGAGAAGGATCGTAGGAACCGCCAAGAGGAACATCGTTTCCGGCCGCGACGAGATCACGGACACACCCAACAACGCGAGACTCGTGTTCGTGATCGTGACGATCGAACCGTAGAGGAGTCCCTGCGGCAGGCTCTCCGTTTCGACGTGGCCCTCCGAGGCCGAGATCGCCAGGACCACCATCAGGACGCTCACGCAGGCCGCAACCAGCGTAGCGACGAAGACTCCCAGCCAACCCATCGGTTCCGTCATCGACGTAAGCGTGGCAATGCGGAAGAAGATCGCCGCAGCGAGACACGTCTCGAGCGCGTAGTGGCTGACGTTGAATGCGACTTTCAATATGGACTGACGACGATGGAGCCCAAGCGCAACGGCCGCCCCGATCAGTTGCCCCAGCAGGAGGTCCTGAGGTGTCGCGAAGAACAGCCCCAAGACGAGCGGGATCTCGGAGAGACTGAAGGAGTACGCGTCGCGCCGGAACTGAAGGTGGAACACGGAGATCTCGGCGACGTAGAAGAGAACGGCGAGCCACCACCAACGCAGGTGATACTGCCTGTCCACGGGGCCGAACTCTCGGACGAGCAGGAAGTAGACGAGCACCGCGGCCGACGCGATCGCGGCGGTTAGGAACCAGACCCGCTGGCTTCCGGACAGCCGATCTTGAAGTCGGTCCCCCGCGTTCCCTTTCAGATCCATGGCTGACATGCCGGCCTCACGTATTCGACTTCACCGACGACGGGGATCCGTCGCCCCAGTAAGTAAAGCCCCTGTTCTAGCTCGAGACCCGGACCGTGGGGTCGTAGTCGCTGCCCCAGCTCGCGCCGGACCACCCGGCCCCACTCCATCCTGCTCCCGACCACCCAGCACCAGACCAGCCCGCGCCGCTCCAACCTGCGCCGGACCAACCGGCACCCGACCATCCGGCGCCACTCCATCCAGCACCCGACCAACCGGCACCCGACCATCCAGCACCGGACCAACCGGCACCCGACCAACCGGCACCCGACCATCCAGCACCGGACCAACCC
>JAXDJL010000306.1:0-8676 GCA_034665685.1 Actinomycetota bacterium
AAGACCTGGGTCCTCGTCCGATCGGAATCCAGCTCCCTCCGGAAGGTCCGCAGCAGCTCCTCGCGGTTCTTCGCATCCTCCATGTCGATGAAGTCGATGACGATGATGCCGCCGATGTCCCGAAGCCGGAGTTGACGGGACATCTCCACCGCGGCCTCCTTGTTCGTGCGGAAGACGGTCTCCTCGAGGTTCGACTTACCGACGAACTTCCCGGTGTTGACGTCCACGACGGTCATGGCCTCGGTGCGGTCGATGACCAGATGGCCGCCGGACGGGAGCCACACCTTCCGGTCGAGGGACTTCCTGATCTGCTCGAGAACACGGAACTCCTCGAAGATCGGGAGCTTGCCCTCATACAACTCGAGCCGGTGGTCGAGGTCCGGCGCCGTCTCGCGGACGTAGTTCCGTAGCTTCGCCTCCAACGCTCGGTCGTCCACGACGCAGCGCGACACATCTCGGTTGAAGAGGTCCCTGATGACGCGCAGCTCCAACTCCGGCTCGCTATAGACGAGAGCGGGGGCCTTGACCGACTTCGACTTCTTCTCGATCTCGTTCCATTCGTCGAGCAACGACTTGAGGTCGCGCTCGAGGTCGGCGCGGCTGGCGCCCTCCGCGGCCGTCCTAACGATCAACCCATGCTCCTCAGGACGAAGGTCTTGGGCGATGACGCGGAGCCGGTCACGCTCGGCGTCCGAAAGGCGGCGCGAGACCCCCAAGGACTTCGCTCCAGGAACGAGGACGAGGTGTCGTCCCGCCATCGACACGAGCGCCGTCAGGCGAGCCCCTTTCGCGCGCATCGGATCCTTGGTGACCTGTACGAGGATCGGCTGTCCGGGTTTGAGAACGGTTTCGATGCGCGGCACCTCGTCGCCTTCGTCCCCCGCTATCCCGACCTCGCCCGCGTAGAGCACACCGTTCCTGGCCTCGCCGATGTCCACGAACGAGGCCTCCATGCCGGGAAGGACGTTCTGCACCTTGCCCAGATAGACGTTGCCGACGTAGGAACGATCGTCGGGATGGGTGATGTAGTGCTCGACGATCTGCGACCCCTCGAGCACGGCCATCTGCGCGCCGTGCTCATCCTGGTGGACGAGCATGACGCGATCGGCGCGCGGCCTCGAAGCGCGCGTCGGACGCCTCCTCGATCCTCGCTTGCGTCCCCGCGTTCCCGAACGAGGCTTCTCTTCCTTCTCCGTATCGGACGCCGCCGGCTGTTCGGTTTTCTGTGCCTCCCGTCGGTCGGTCTTCGGCGCGTTGGATCTCCGCCTGCGACTAGGCGGAGGGGGCGGAGGCGGTTCTTTCGTCAGAGCCTTCGGCTCCTGCGTCCGCTCCTCTTTATGAGGGTCGCTGCTCCGCGGGGGCCGCGGGAGCTCCTCGATGTCGACCGCCTTCTCGCGCGGGCGCTTCGCCTCCTCGGTCACGTCACCGCCCCCACTAGGTCGAAACCCTCCAGAAGAGAGGAAGGTCCTTCCGGTCCATCCGTCAAGAGATCCGTCCTCTGCACGCTCATAGCCGGAAGCGGATCGAGCGCGTCCCCGATCTGGGCCAGAGCCTTCATCACATCCCCCGGTCTGGTGGCGCGTGGCTTGATCACTACACGCAATGAGAACCCCCCGGTCCGAGGGGTCATGCTCACAACTCCCGCACGAAGGTCATCGATCCGCATGGACCCCTTGTAGGGACGGGCGAACTCATAAGTAGGGAGCGCCAAGAAGCCTGCTATCGCAGCGTCCAACCACGGAGCCGCGCACTCCACCTCGTAATCGGCCGCGACGATCAACTCGCCGAGGCTCTTGCCCTTGGTTCCAAGACGCTGCACATCGAGAGCGTGCAGTCCACTCGGCAGCGAGTCCTCGAGGCGCGCGCGCACCGCGGCCGGATCGACATCCTCGTCGAGCTCCAGATCCAATAGCTCGACTTCGCTGCCGTAGCCGACGGGAAGACCGCTGCCGAAAGCGATCTTGGGATGGGCGCTGAAGCCCTTCGTGTACGCCATCGGAAGCCGCGCGCGACGCATAGAGCGTTCGAAAACGGTTGCGATGTCGTGATGTGACAAGAAACGAAGCTTCCCGCGCTTGGCCCAACGCACCCGATACCTCATCGATCTGCCCCCGACCCCACGGCGACGACCGGAAGCGACATCGGGCGCTCGAACGCGATGTCATGGCAATCGGCAGACGTTCCAAGCGAGTGGGTCCCGCAGTCGGTACAAGGACTCCAACGGCAATCCTCGAAGTCGACCTCTGCCGTCGCGCGCTCCCAATCCCTCCACAGCCAATCCTTTTCTACCCCGGCGAAGAGGTGATCCCAGGGGAGGGCCTCGCGGCGCGATCTCTCGCGGCCCGTGTACCAGGAGATGTCGATCCCACATTCGTCTGCCGCCGACCGCCAGATCCCCGGGTCGAAGTACTCGTGCCACTGATCGAACCGCGCGCCCTTGCGCCACGCCAGCTCGATAACGGATCCGATGCGGCGATCTCCGCGCGACAGGAAACCCTCGATCTGGGCCGCCCAACCACCGTGCGCCCGCAGCTTCACCCGTTTCGAGGAGACCGATCGCCGGAGGAGATTCAGTTTGCGGTCCATCTCCTCGGTCGAATCCTGAGCGCACCACTGGAAGGGCGTGTGCGGTTTGGGCACGAACCCTCCGCACGACGCGGTAACGCGAGCATTGGACTGCCCCGCCGCACGACCCGCGGCGGCCACCTTGTCGGCGACCTCCGCTATCCCGACCACGTCCTCGTCTCGCTCGGTCGGGAGACCACACATGAAATAGAGCTTGAGGTGCTGCCACCCGCGCTCGAAGGCCTGACCGGCGGTGCGCAGCATGTCCTCCTCGGACACGGTCTTGTTGATCACCTTGCGCATCCGTTCGGTGCCCGCCTCGGGAGCGAACGTGAGGCCGGAGCGACGGCCACCGCGCGACAGCTCATCGGCCAGTCGCACGTTGAATGCGTCGACGCGGGTAGATGGCAGCGAGATCGTGGTATTTGTCCCCTCGAAGCGATCTGCCACGTTCGTGACCATGTCGAGTATCTCGGAGTGATCTGCGGAAGAGAGGGACAGGAGCCCGATCTCCGGCAGTCCGGATTGCTCGATAGCGGAGGAGACGATTTTCTCCACCGTCGCCGCAGATCGCTCGCGCACCGGCCGTGCGATCATGCCGGCCTGGCAGAAACGACACCCTCGAGTGCATCCACGGAATACCTCGACCGCCAACCGTTCGTGCACGACCTGGGTCAGCGGGACCAGCGGTCGCTTCGGATATGGGAACGCCTCCAGATCGAAGACCGTGCGTCGCATCACCCGAGCGGGAGCGGCCGGATGCCTCGAGAAGGTGCCGCGCAAGCGTCCGTCGGGGAGATACTCCGCGTCGTAGAAAGACGGGACGTAGACCCCCTCGATGCCTGCGAGGGCGACCAGAAGTTCCTCACGCCCGAGACCCTTCGTCTGCCGCACGGCCTCGGTGATGTCGTGCACGACCTCTTCGCCGTCCCCCAGAACGAAGGCGTCGATGAAATCGGCCATGGGCTCGGGATTGAACGCCGCGTGACCGCCGGCGATGACGAGCGGATGCTCGGCGGTGCGCTCGCTCGACCGGATCGGGAGACCCGCGAGGTCGATGAAGTTGAGGGCGTTCGTGTAGATCGTCTCCTGCGGGAATGTGAAGGCGATGATGTCGAAGTCAGAGGCCGGAAGATGGTTCTCGAGAGAAAAGGCGGGAATCTGAACGGCGCGCATCTCCTTCTCCATGTCGGGCAACGGGCAATACCCGCGTTCCGCCTGCACACCGGACCGTTCGTTGAGGATCTCGTAGATGACCTGCAGACCCTGATTGGGGAAGCCGATCTCGTAAGCATCCGGGAAGACGAGGAGCCACCGAAGATCCACCTCGGATGGATCCTTCAGGGTGGCGTTCCACTCACCTCCGACGTACTGCGCGGGCTTCTGCACGCGAGGCAGAAGCGGTTCTAGGCGCGCCCATACGGAATCCATCACAGGAACCTTCGCATGTGGACGTTGAGAAGGATCCCCACGCAGATGAAGTGAGTGATCAAGCTGGAACCTCCGAACGAGATGAACGGCAGGGGGATGCCGGTGATCGGCATGATGCCCATCGTCATCCCCATGTTGATGAACACCTGGAAGATCCACATCCCGGCGATCCCCGCCGCGAGGAGTGTTCCGAACAGGTCGCGCGACATCGTCGCTATCCGCAGCGCCCGCCAGATGAGGAACGCGAACAAGCCAAGCAATGTGGCCGACCCGATCAGGCCGAGCTGCTCTCCAACCGCCGTGAAGATGAAGTCGGTGTGCTGCTCGGGCACGAAATCGAGCGTCGTCTGCGTATTGGGGGCCTGGAAACCCTTCCCGCGCGTGCCGCCCGACGCGATGGCGATCTTCGACTGCGTGAGGTTGTAGCCCTCCGACTGCACATCCGGCGTCGAGTCCATGAAAGCCGTCAGACGTTCGATCTGATAGTCGTGGATCAGATCCATCTGGATCGCTCCGATCACGGCCACTATCGCGACCAGACCCAGCGCGAGGAAGTGCCTGATCTTGGCTCCCGCGACGAGGAGAGTGACCAAGAGCAAGGCCATGAAGACCATCGATGTCCCGAGATCCGGCTCCAGGAAGATCAAGACGCTGGGAACCGCCACTATCCCGATGGCGACGGCGATGTCGCGCGCGCGGATATCCCCCTTGCGCTCAGAGAGATAGGCCGCGAGGGCCACGATGATCGCTATCTTTCCCAATTCGGAAGGCTGGGCCTGGAACGCGCCGAGGTTGATCCACCTCCGCGCGCCCGATACGACCTCGCCCGCAGGGGTCAGCACGACGATCAGGGCAATAAGGGCGATGCCATAGATGACGGGAGCTAGCGACCGGAGGTGCCGGTAATCCATGAAGCTGACGATCAGCAAGATGATGGCGCCGCCCACCAGGTAGGCGATCTGGCGCTTGAGGAAGAGAGCCTGATCGAGCCCTGCTTCGGCCTGCTTGCTGGCGGTCGCCGAATAGATCATGGCGGCGCCGAAAGCCGACAGCGCGAGCGTCGTGAACAAGAGTGTCGGATCGAGGTGTCGGATCGGGGCGCGACGCGCCATGCGCGCCGAGATGGGCTCGCCGCCGATGCGGTCAACCGCCTGCCCGAAAATCCCTTCGGCTTTCATCAGCCCTCAGGGTCCTGGCTAAGCGTTACATCCGTTTCCTTGTCCAGGTTGAAGATCGCCTCGTAGATCTGGCGGGCGACGGGTGCCGCGCTTTCGCCACCGTGTCCCGCTTGCTCGAGGTACACGGCCACCACGTACTCCGGATCGTCGGCGGGCGCGTAAGAGGTGAACCAGGCGTAGTTGAGGTCGCTGTCGATCAATCCGATCTGGGCCGTACCCGTTTTCCCGGCGATCGGATACTGATCAAGGGGGAAGCCGGAGAACGGATAGACGGCCGTGCCTTCGTCGCCCATGACAACGTCCTCTAGGCCCTGCTTGATGACTCCCAGCTGGGTGTCGTCGAGAGGAAGCTTGCGCAACGGTTCCGGAGCGAACTCCTGCACGATTTCCTCTTCGCCCGTTTCGTTGTTGGGAACGCCCAGAGCGGCACCGAAGTGCGGTTTGACGATGTTCCCTCCGTTCGCGATCGCCGCGTAGGTGACTGCCATCTGCAGCGGACTCACGATGAGGTCACCCTGGCCGATCGACATGTTCACCGAGAAGCCCGGCAGCCATCCCAGGGCACATGCCATCTCTATGCGCCGCATGTAATCGCACCACTCCTGGTCGGGAACAAGGCCCGAAGCCTCCGACGGAATATCGATGCCCGTCGGCTGTCCGAATCCCGCAAGGTGCATGTAGTCCTGGAACCTCTCGCTGCCGTCTCCGTTCGCCGCGCCCCATGCTTCTTCCATCCTCCAACCCAACTCGTAATAGAACGTGTCGCAGGAGATCTCCAGCGAGCGCGCGAACCCGATGCTTCCGTAGTCATTGGACGTCCAGTTGCTGAACTCCTGATTCCCATACTCGACAAGCCCTGGGCAGGGAAGGTAGTCGTAAGTGGACGCAACGCCCGTCGACAAGGCGGCTCCGGCCGTTACCACCTTGAACGTCGAACCCGGCGGAACCCCCGCTTGGATCGGTCGGTTGAGCAGTGCGTCGTCGGTTCGATCGTCCGGAGTTGCGTTACCGAGATCGTCAAACTCCTTCGTCGTGATCCCGTCGGCCAGTGTCGCGGGGTCATACGTGGGGAAGCTGGCCATGGCGATCACCTCGCCGGAATTCGGATCCATGACCACGGCTCCGCCTGCCGGCGCGTTGTAAGAAACGCGCGCTGCGTTGATGCCGGCGGCGAGAGCCTTTTCCGTGACCTTCTGGATGCGGCCGTCCAACGAGAGAAGGAGGTCTTTCCCCGGGCTCCCTTCCTGCTTGAGGGTCGCAGATCCGGGCACAACCCGACCGGACGAGTTGACGACGACCTTTCGGATCCTCGGCTGCCCTCGGAGGAAACGGTCGTACCCGCGCTCTACCCCCGAGCGTCCAACGATATCGCCGGGCTGATAACCGGGCCGAGCGTCCTTGAAGTAATCCAGCTTCAATTGCTCCGGTGAGATCTCACCTACATAGCCCAAGATGTGAGCGGCCAAAGTGCCCTGGGGGAACGTTCGTACGTAAACACGCTGCGTGTAGACGCGCGGGAAGTCCTCTGGGTTCTCGCGTATCTGTTTCACGGCGCTCATAGGCACGTCGTTGGCGATCGCTATCGGCTTGTACTGCGACACCGTCCCGTCATCGATCCGGTCGGTGAAGTCTCTTACGGGGATCTCGAGCAGCTCCGATAGGCGACGTAGCACCCTCTTCTTCTGTTTGGGCTCCTCGAGCAGCTCACGATCGATGGTGACCGAAAGGGAGAGCCTGCTTCCCACAAGCACCTTGCCGTTGCGGTCCAGGATGCGACCTCGGGCGCTCTCGGCTTCGACGAGCCTCACTCGGTTCTCATCGGCGAGCTTCTCGAAATCGTTCGTCGCCAAAACTTGCAGGAACCAAAGGCGAGAGAAGAGGGCGATGAACGCCGCGAGGATGATGATCCCGAAGAATCCGAGCCGGAGCTTGGTTCGGTCGATGCCGGAGTTGTCCGCTTGGCCGAAGGTTGCCATGTCCTTGGGCCCGGTCAAATCCGGATCACCCTTTCGGGCCGGACCTTGTCTGCGACTTTCTTAACGAGTGGGAACACGAACGGCGTAAGAAGCGTGTTGTAGAGAACGACCAACCCCGCGATCTTGGCGGTGTTCGCGATGCTCACCCAACGCTCTCCCATCATGATGGCCAAGGCTGCATAACTGCCTTCCGCCACCGCGGAAGCCAGGGCAACGCCGAACACCGGCGTCCACACCGAGCTCGAGGGGATGTAGTGGCGCACGATCCCCACTCCGTAACCGACCAAGGTATAGACGAGGGCCGTGAGCCCCAAGATCGACTCTGGTAGCTGAAAGTCCAGCAGAAGACCCGCCGCGAAACCGACGCAGAGGCCGACCCTCTCGCCCTCCAGGTAAGCGATCACCACCACCACGACGAACACAAGCTGGGGGATGACACCGAACAGAGTCACCTTGGTCAGGAGCGTGGACTGGATCGCGAGGGCTGCAACCAGCACCGCCGTGAAGGCGGCCGGCCGGGCGATCCCGAACTCAGCCAGGAGGCCGGGGCGGCGCTGCGCCTTCATGCTGACGCTCATTTCCCCTTCTCCCTGTCTTGAACGCGGCCCGTGTCGAGCAATACCGACAGCACCTGGAGGTTCGTGAAGTCCACGTAGGGCTCGATCTCGATGTCCAGCTCCCCGGCGCGCAGGTCTCCGCCGATAGCAGAGACGATGCCGATCGGGATCCCCGGCGGATACGTGCCCTTGTTGTAGCTCGAGGTAACGATGTCATCGCCGACATCGATCTCAGTTCCCTGACCCAGATATTCGAGAGAGAGATCTTCGCCCTCGCCGTTCCCGGACGTCACGCCACTCCGTCCGATGTCCTCCGTCGTCGCTGCTGCGCCAAGCTTCGGATCGACCAACAAGAGAACGGTGGCCTGATGTGCGTCGACCCGGATGATCTTGCCGACCAATCCGTCCGCGTTGACCACGGCCATGTCGTCTTTGATGCCGTCACTGGCTCCGCGGTCGATGATCACCGCCCAGCGGTAGTTGCCCGGCGCGTCGCCGATCACTTCCGCAACCCGTCGTTCTCCCGCGAACCATGGTCCAGTTAGATTCAGCTCATCCCTGAGCTCCGCGTTCTCCGACAGCAAGGAATCTGCCTGTCGGATCCGCGACTCCATCTCAGCGACCTCGACGGTGAGGCGATTGTTGTCCTCTCGCAGGCTCGCCAGGTCGCCGAGCGAGGAAAAGAAGTTCCCGATCGGGCGAGTCACTGTGGTCAGCCCTCGCTGGATCGGAGCGACGACGGCCTGGGAGATATCGCGGACGCGATCGAGCGGCCCCGTAGCGTCGCGGAAGTCGAGCGTGATTATCACGATGGATAACGCAAGGAAGACAAGAAGCAGTACCCGCCCTCGCGTATTGCGGCGGTACATCACGTATAGGACCTCTTTACTGCGAAAAAATCCGTGGGCGGCTCAGCGGCGAGCCGACCCTGCGGGGCCATGGTAGCCCGTCCCGCTGCTAAGACTGGTG
>JAXDJL010000307.1:0-18617 GCA_034665685.1 Actinomycetota bacterium
ATAGTCACGCTGCTGGTCATGACCCTTGCCGTCTTGGAGGTCGCCCTCGCCCTATACGGACGCAACGTCGTTGCCTCTTCTGCGCACGAGGCGACACGTGCGGCGATCGAGAGGGGCCGCGGTCCAGGTGATGCCGCGGCGGTTGCGCGCTCGACGGTGGAACGAGCCGCGGGACGTCTCGTTACCGATCTCGAGGTGAAGACGACGATCGTAGAAAGCGATTCCCGCCGGTTTCTCCAAGTCATCGTCACGGGAAGGTTGCGCGGCTTCGGTCCCGTGCCGATCCCGATCCACCTCTCGTCCACCTCAACGGCCGCATTCCCACCAGAGCCTTGATGCTGCACGATGAAGGTGGCCACGGGGTCATCGACGTCTTCCTCCTCGGGCTCCTTTTTCTGGCGCCGCTCGTTTGGGGACTGGGAGTTCTGGCCGACCTGCACCGAGCCGCTCTGGCGACCACGGCGGCGGCGCGCGAAGCGGGATTCGATGCGGCCGCGGCCGACGATCCGTCGCAAGCGGATGCCGCAGTCGAGGATGCGGTGAGGAGAGCGTTCGTCGATCAATCGATGGATGCAACCGGTTCACGTGTCCGGTGGAGCGCGTCTCCGAATCTCGAGCGCGGCGGACGCGTCGAGGTCATCGTCGCCTACCCCGTCACCGTTCTGCAGGCGCCGTTCCTGGGTCGCGTTTCGGGCCCCTCCATATGGGTGACCGCGAAGCACGTCGCGCCGATCGATCTCTATGGGAGCCGCGAGTGAAAGGGGAGCGCGGACAGGTCCTCGTTCTCACGCTTGGCCTGGTCATGGTCTGCTTCGCCGTGTCGGGTCTGGCAGTGGACGGTACGCGCGCCTTTCTTCTGAGACGCACCCTCCAGAATGCCGCAGACTCGGCGGCGCTCGCTGGCGCCGCTTCCCTCGATAGAGGGGCGTACTACTCGAGCGGGGGCCGCGTTGTGTCGCTCGATGCGGGCTCCGCGGAGCGCGAAGCTTTGAGCATTCTCCGACAAAGAGGTGTGGTCGCGGCAGCGTCTATCACCGCCGATGCGGACGGCGTGCAGGTGAGGTTGCGCCAGCGTCTTCCCACGTCATTCCTGCGTTTCGTCGGGTTGCTTCGCTTGACGGTGGGGGCGGATGCGGCCGCTGCACCGGTGCCCGGTTCACGGTAGATCCCGCGAAAACCCGCTAACTGGGGGGTTTTGTGGCCCGATTTCCCCCTCCGCGGCCCCAGGCGCGCTTATGGTGGCGAGCGTCCTAAAGCAGCACGAGTCGAGATGTACTAGAGGAGGAAGTGTTTTGAACAAAGGTGAACTGATCGAGTCCGTCGCGTCGGCAACGGGTGAATCCAAGAGGTTGGTACAGGGGGTCCTCGACGCTACGATCGAGACGGTACAGAAGCAGGTCAAGAAGGGCGAGCGCGTCAGCCTTCCGGGCTTCGGCACGTTCGAGCGTCGTCAGCGCGCCGCGCGTACCGCACGCAACCCTCAGACGGGTGAGCCGCTCAAGATCAAGGCGTCGAAGGTTCCTGCCTTCAAGGCCGGTGCGAGCTTCAAGCAGATCGTGAACGGCAAGTAACGAACCGTTCTATCTAGCTCGACTGGAGGCCTCGGGGAACCGGGGCCTCCTTTCTTTTCTCCAGGTTACGCGCTGAGCGCGCGGTGCATCAGCTCGGTGGCGGCCTTCACGAGTCGCTGCTTGTCGAAGTCCGGCTGGTAGAGGATCGTCTCCAGCACGACGCC
Source organism: Actinomycetota bacterium (assembly GCA_034665685.1). Classification (GTDB taxonomy): domain Bacteria; phylum Actinomycetota; class CADDZG01; order CADDZG01; family WHSQ01; genus JAUJNU01. Next base: position 1,736 of record JAXDJL010000307.1, read on the forward strand.
TTCGACCGCGTGGTGGAGCAGCGCCCCGGTCGTGTACGGATCGGTCACGTTGAACGCGCCGGCTTCGTTGCCGGCCTTGATCCCCAGCTCGAGCATCTCGTTCAGTTGGCGGTCGCACGAAGCGAACACCTCGCGCGTCTCGGGACTGATGCCCTCCTGCACGAAGACGAGGATCGCGTCTCGGTGCTCGAGTAGGAGGTCGATCATGCTCGCGACCATCCCGTCGACCAGCGCCCACCAGTCGTCCTTGCCGACCCGTTCGAAGAACGACATCCCACGGGCGAGCGTCTCGTCTACGAGCTGCTGACGGAGCGCCCCGAGCAGATGCTCCTTCGTGTCGAAGTAGAGGTAGAAGGTGCCTTTGGCGACCCCGGCAGCCTCCGCGATGTCGGCCACCGTGGCTCCTCCGATGCCCTTCTCGGTGAAGACGCGGACGGCCGCCTCCATGATGTCGTTGTGGCGCTCGACCGAGGTTTTGGTGACGCGCTTCTGTTTGAGGTCGGTATCCATGACTGCAAGTCAGTCTACAGGGCGCCTTGGGTCACAAGGGGGCGGAGGAGGTGTGCGCCCCCGGTATCGTGCGGGCATGAAGAGAGGCATGGTCGGAGGCGCGTACCGCGGGCCGGTGGGGCTTGGGCGGCAGCGGCGAACGATCCGTCTCGTGCAGGTGATCCTGGTGTCCATCGCCGCCGGGCTCTTGATGTTCGCCGGGTACTCGCTGGGGCGCGTCAACGGTTACGAGCGTGGGCAGAGGTCCGACGAGCTCGGCGCTCCTTCGAAGCCCGCCGCTACCCAGACGATCGTCCTCGCGATCCTGGGGTTGGCCGCGCTGGGGGGAGCGCTCGCCATCCAGAGTGAGGGTGGCGTCCGGCTCCTCACCCCTGCGCGACTCCGCGACATGGAGGAGCGGGGCGAAGGTGCGCCCATCCCGATGGAGGAGCCCGTTACGCCTGAGCCGCGGCCGGAGGCCGCAACCGGATCAGCTCCTGGTACGTCCGAGTAGGGACTTCTCCTCCAACCTCGATCAGCCGCTCCACATGTTCGGGCGTGTCTATGTCGAGCGCCATGCGTTCCAGCGGCAGGACCGTGCACCTGAGTTTCAGCGTCTCCGCCGCCGCGATGTGAGCCTGGAGGCTCTTCTCTCCGAACCGTGGCGCGATCAGGTCGGGGGGGCGCAGATAGAGCGCGTTCGTTCCGCCATCACGTGAAGGGACCACCACCATCTCGGAGGTCGCGCCCGTCTCGAGGATGGCCTCGATGTCTTCGGGTCGAGCGAGAGGGATGTCGGTCGGGACGATCGTGACCGATTCCATGCCGGCAGCGAGGAGTGCATCGAACGACGTGAGGAGCGCGGGATTGAGTCCGGCCCCCTCATCTCGCACGACCTCGAATCCTTGGTCGCGAGCTCGTTGCAACACCTCGTCGTCGTCGCTCACCACCCACCACCGCAGGAAGGTCGACGCAGCACACAGAGCCAGAGCGTCGTCCTGCATCGCTCGGGCCACGAGACTCCGCTCGGCGGCGGTGAAGCTTTCACTGAGGCGCTGTTTCGCCTGATCGCTGCGCTTGATTGCCAAGAGGCCCGCATCCATTCGGCTAGGTTATGCCGATGCCCGAGCCGGACAGGAAGCACTGGAAGCATCTCTACGAGGAGATCGTTGCGACGGAGATCTGCTGCAGCTGCTCGGCATGCATCGTCGCCTGCCCCCATAAGGTGCTCGAGCTCCAGGACTTCGATCCCGTTCAGATAGACGGCCGCTCGCCGTTCGACAACTGCGTCCACGGCGAGGAGGGCTGTTCCCTGTGCGCCATGGCATGCCCCCGACTCGATCCCGACGTGCCGGTCATCGAGGGGATCGTTTACGGAGAGGGGATCCGCCGCGAGCAGCAGCAGGTCGAGGGCCCCTCGATCTACATGACGCTGGCACGCGCCACCGAGCAGGACTACCTCGACAAGGGCCAGGATGGGGGAGCCGTCGGCGCGCTGCTCGGTTGGGGCCTCGACACCGAGGAGCTCGACGGGGCCATCGTTGCGGCCCCCTCGGAGCGCGTCGCCTGGTTGGACGAGCCCAAGCTTGTGCGGAGCTCGGCCGAGCTCAAGGCGACCGCCGGCTCGCGCTACACGTATTGCGCCACCCCGCTCGGCCTGAAGCAGGCCGCCGCCGAGAAATGCAAGAGAATCGCAATGGTCGGCGTCTCCTGCGAGTCGACCGCGGTGCGGCAGATCGCGGCCGCCGGCATCAAACGCTGGACGCGCTCGCTCAAGCTGGTCATCGGCCTGATGTGCACTGAGACGTTCGACTACGAGGCGTTCATGGTCGGGAAGGTGCAGCAGGAGCTCGGCATCGACCTGAGCGAGATAACGAAGGTGAACGTCAAGGGCAAGGTGATCGTCACGCTGAAGGACGGGCGCGACATCAACATCCCGCTAAAAGAGTGCCGCCCGTTCGCCAACGAGTGGTGTCATCACTGCCCCGACTTCGCCGCGGAGCACGCCGACCTCTCCTGCGGGGGACTCGGGATGGAGGGCTGGACGATGATCCTCGTCCGCTCGGAGCGCGGCCGCGACTACCTGGAGCGCGCCGTTGCCGCGGGGATCCTCGAGCTCCGGCCCGCCGAGGAAGAGCCCAAGGCACTCGAGGTCATGTATCGGCTCGCCACCAAACAGCGCGAGCGCATCAAGCCGTGGGACCCGCACTGGCAGACGCGCTGGCCGACCGAGCAGGCGCTGGCGGCAGCGCGCGCCGAGGAGGCCGCGGCGACCGTCTCTTAGTCGATGGACTCGAAGTGCCGCACGATCGGTGCGTGCTGGAAGAGCTTCTTCAGCTCCGCCATGGCCTCGGTGTACTCCTCGGTGGCAAGGGCCGCGTCGATGGCCTCCCTGGAGTCCCAGCGGGAGATCGCCGCAACCTCGACCACCACGGAGCGCGCCTCGAGGCCGAGATACATCTCGACGCCATGGCACCCCTCGAAGAGAGCGAACGCGGGTTGGACCTGACTGTGGAAGAGCTCCTTCGCGAGCTCGATGTCGTCAGGGTCCATCGCCGTGTCGAACATCCTGATGATCATCGCTCCACCCTTTCACGCGTCATACGGTCCACGCACCTCGATCGAACATCCCCGTCAACTGGGGATGAAGGTCCAGCTTCCGCTCCGACCTGAGATAGGTCGCCGCCACGATCTCGCCCACACCCGGGTACCGCTGAATGACGATCACCTTGTCGCTGTGGATCTCGAGGACGTTGTAGGAGGGGCGGGTGTAACCCCGCACGCGATGGCTGGTCGCCGTCCCAGAGTTGACGAGCAACATCTCACCGAACTGCCACACGTTCGGGACGTGCTTGTGTCCGCACAAGACGAGGCTGACGTTGAGCTCGGTCAGCAGCGCCAAGAGGTCTCCCGCGTCCCACACGATGTTGCGCTCCCGTCCGGTCCCCGGGACGGAAACCAGGTGGTGGTGCATCACCAGGATCCGGTAGTCGTCGGGCCATTCGAACGACTGCCTTATCCAGTCGTAGCGCGTGTGACCCACCTCGCCTTCGGCCAGATCCGGTTTCGATGAGTTGATCGCAACGACCGAGACGTACCTATCGGGCGGGCTGCCGTCGCCCGTCGGGAAGGGAAGGCGAACGACGCGGTCCGACTTCCCGAAGTTGTCGCGGAAGTGAAGGAAGCCGACGTTCATGAGGTCGTGGTTGCCCGGGATCACCACCATCTCGAGGTGCTCCAGGCGCTCGAGGTACCTCTTCGCCTGTCGGAACTGGGGTGCATATCCCTCGGACGTTAGGTCGCCGGCCACGACCACGAGATCGGGCTTGAGGTCGACTATCTCGTCGAGAGCGTGCTCCATCAGCTCGGCATCGAACATCGGGTGACCGCAGTGGATGTCCGAGATCTGAGCGATCGTCATATGAGTCCGCTTCACTCGAGATCCCCTCGGCGGCCGGTAGGTTTCGGATGGGTCCGTATGATAAGTCGCGTCTCGGCGGGTTGTAGAAGTCATGTCCAGGGGGAACAGCGTGGAGTTGACGTACCGGTTCGCGAAGTCTCTCTTGAAGCCGTGGCTCAGGACGTGGTTCAACTGGAGCATCGAAGGGGTGGAGAACATCCCTCGAGAGGGACCGGCGATATTGGCCTTCAATCACATCGCTTACCTCGACCCGCTGGCAGCGGCCTTCGTGGTCGACAAAGCGAAGCGCATCCCACGTTTCTTGGGGAAGGCGGAGTTGTTCGACGACTGGAAGATCGGCTGGGTCCTGAAGGGCGCCAAGCAGATCCGGGTCGACCGGGGGACGAAGGGCGCGCCGATGGCCCTCGATCACGCGTTCGCGGCCGTCAAGAAGGGCGAGGTCGTGGTGATCTTCCCCGAGGGCACGATCACCCATCACCCCGACCTGTCGCCGATGGAGGCGAAGTCGGGTACGGCCCGCATCGCCCTCGCGACGAACACTCCGATCATCCCGGCAGCGATCTGGGGAACGGCGAACGTCTGGGGGAAGGGTTACAGGAAGAATTGGAAGCCGGGTCAGGACATCGCCGTGCGTGTCGGCGACCCGATCGAGGTATCCGGCGACCCGAACTCGCCCGAGGCCTGGACGGCCGTCGGTGACAAGGTGATGGACGAGATCTCCGTCCTCGTTGCCAGTCTCCGCTCGGTTGTGCCCGATCGACGCCGCAAGAAGGATGCTGCATGAAGGTCGCCTTCATCGGAGCCGGGTCGTGGGGGACCAGCATGGCGTCCGTCGTCGCCGGCAAGGAAGACGTCGACACCATGCTCTGGGCGCGCCGCGCCGAGCTCGCGGAGACGATCAACCTCTTCCACGAGAACCCTCCCTACCTGCCCGACATCACCCTTCCGGAGACCCTGCGCGCGACCAACGATCTGGAGGAGGCGCTCGAGGGGGCCGAGGTCATCGTCATGGGGGTTCCGTCGCACGGTTTCCGGGACGTGCTCAAGCAGGTGGCCCCGATAGCCGGTCCGGAACGCATCTACGTGAGCCTCACGAAAGGGTTCGAGGTCGAGACGAGGAAGCGCATGTCCGAGGTGCTGGCCGACGAGGTCGAGGGCCTCTCGGAAGGCGGCATAGCGGTGCTCACCGGACCCAATCTCGCCAAGGAGGTCGTGCGCGGCTTCCCGGCCGCGTCCACGATCGCCTGCAAGGACGAAGAGGTCGGGACGAAGCTGCAGAACGTGTTCCAAGCAGAGGTCTTCCGCTGCTACAGGAACGCCGACGTTGCCGGCTCCGAGATCGGAGGCGCACTGAAGAACGTCATCGCGATCGCTGCGGGCATAGCGGACGGACTCGGTTATGGAGACAACACGAAGGCCACGGTCCTCACGAGAGGGCTCGCCGAGATGGCGCGCTTCGCCGTGAAGTTCGGGGCGCAGCCGCTCACCCTTCTCGGATTGGCGGGGGTCGGCGATCTGATGGCGACGTGCGCGAGCCCTCAGTCACGCAACCATTCCGTGGGCATCGAGCTGGGGAAGGGCCGGAAGATCGACGAGATCATCGGTTCCATGAACATGGTTGCCGAGGGAGTGAAGAGCTGCAAGCCGATCTTCGAGCTGGGCCAAGAGGCCGACGTGTGGATGCCGATCACCGAGAACGTCGTCAACATCTGTCACAACGGGGCGACCGTGGAAGAGCTGGTCGACGACCTCCTGAGCCGCGAGATCCGCTCTGAGTTCGAGGGCGTCGAAGGGGAGTGGGGCGCGGGCTAAAAGGTCCGCTTAAGCGGAGAGCTTCAGGGCCCTCTCCAGATCGTCCACCACGTCTTCCGGATCCTCCAGTCCAACCGCCAGGCGACAGAACCCCTCCGAGATCCCGGCCGCTTCGAGCTCCTCTGACGACAGCTGTGTGTGGGTCACGCTCGCCGCATGAACGATGAGGGAGCGAATGCCGCCGAGTGAGGCGGCTCTCTCGACAAGTTGCAGATGTCCCTGGAACGCGGCCGCGCGCTCCCGGCCGCCGGCCACGTCGAAGCCGAGCACCCCTCCTCCGCGGCCCCCCAACAAACGGTCGGCGAGGTGCTTGGAGGGATCCCCGTCGAGCGCGGGATAGTGGATCGCGTTCACCTCGGGGTTGGCCTCGAGCGCCTCGGCCACGGCCCGCGCGTTGGCGCAGATCCTCTCGACCCGCAGCGCCAGCGTTGTCATCCCTCGGAGTCCCAGCCACGCGTTGAAAGGCGACAAGGTGGGGCCGAGCTCGAGGGTGAGGTGTCGGATCTGCTCCAGCCACTCCTTACTCGTGCACACGATGCCGCCCAACAGATCATGGTGCCCTCCGATGTACTTCGTGGCGGAGTGCACGACGATCGAGGCGCCGTGTTCGATGGGTCGGGCCAGGATCGGCGTCGCGAAGGTGTTGTCGACGACGAGCGGGATGCCGGCGCTCTTGGCGACCTCCGCCATGGCGGGTAGGTCGGCTACCTGAACGCGGGGGTTTCCGATTGTCTCGCAGTAGAGGAGCTTGGCTCCATCGAGGACGCCGGACACGGCGCTGGGATCGGCGACGTCGACGAAGGTCGTCTCGATCCCGTAGCGCGGCAGCATCTCGGAGAGCAGCGAGTAGGTGCCGCCGTACAGCTGCCGAACCGCCACGATCCGGTCGCCCGCCTCACACAGTGCAAGGAACGTGCCGGCGATCGCGGCCATCCCACTCGAGAAGGCTTCGGCCCCCTCGGCTCCCTCGAGATCGGCCACGGCGGCCTCCAGGGCATCCACCGTGGGGTTCGCCCAGCGGGAGTACACGTACCCGTCGCCGTACTTGCTCTTGGAGGCCTCGGCGAACTCCTCGGTGTCGTCGAACTCGTAGGTCGTCGAGAGGTCGAGCGGGGGGGACACCGGGTGACCCGGTTGGTCCGGGATCCGGGGCGGGTGGACCGCGCGGGTGTTTATGCCCCGCGGACGGTCGTTGTCTACGGGAAGAACCCTTTAAAGATGGACCACGGGGCAGGTCAACGTGCGCGTGATGCCCTCCACGGACTGGATGCGCGCAACCACCAGCTTCCCGAGGTCATCGACGTTCGCCGCGCTCGCGCGGACGATGACGTCGTAGGGACCCGTCACGTCTTCGGCCGCGTCGACGCCCTCGATGTCGTGGACCTCTTTAGCAACCTGAGCGGCTTTGCCGACCTCGGTCTGGATCAAGATGTAGGCCTGAACCGCAGCCACGTTTGCCTCCATTCAAGGGGGACGCCGAGGCGCCCTCGATAGTTAGTGAAGCTGGAGTCTAGCAACTGCGCCGGAGGCCGCCCAGAGTCTTCGGCCCCCCAAGCTGCCACGTTAGGCTGCCCTGGCAAAACCAACTTTCAAGGAGCGATGAATGCCGTCCGAGATCGCGGGGATCACCGATCCAGGGACCGTCCACATGAACCCAAGCGTGGACCGCCTCGTGGAGCTGGCGGTCGAGCGCGGTGAGGGAGTGCTGGCGAACAACGGCGCGCTCGTTACCGAGACCGGGAGCCGCACCGGCCGATCCCCCGGGGATCGCTACTTGGTGAAGCACGGTGAGCCCGCCCAGAAGATCGACTGGGGCGGTCCCAACAAGCCGGTCGAGCCCGCCATGTTCGACGCCCTGCAGGACCGGGTGCGGGACTACTTGAGTGACCGTGATCTCTTCGTGATCGATGGATACGTCGGCGCCGACCCGGATCACCGCATCAAACTGAGGGTCGTTACGGAGCTCGCGTGGCATGCGCTGTTCGGGAAGCAGCTGTTCCGGCGCCCCTCGCCCGAAGAGCTCGAGGGTTTCGAGCCGGACTTCGTCCTCACGTCGGCCCCCCTGTTCACCGCCGAGCCCGAGCGCGATGGGACTCGCTCCGAAGCGTTCGTGGGGATCGACCTCGAACGGCGTCAGGTGCTGATCTGCGGCACGCGCTACGCGGGCGAGATGAAGAAGTCCATGTTCACGTCGGCCAACTATCTCTTCCCTCAAGAGGGCGTTCTGCCGATGCATTGCTCCGCGAACGTCGGGACGTCTGGAGACGTCGCCCTCTTCTTCGGTCTCTCGGGGACCGGCAAGACGACGTTGTCCGCCGACTCCGAACGCCGCCTCATCGGGGACGACGAGCACGGTTGGTCCGAGAACGGGGTCTTCAACTTCGAGGGCGGCTGTTACGCGAAGTGCATCGACCTGTCGGCCAAGAACGAGCCGCAGATCTGGAACGCGATCCGCCGGGGTGCGGTGGTGGAGAACGTGGTCATGTCTCCCGACGGCGAGATCGATTACACGGATGCCTCGATCACCGAGAACACACGGGCCGCCTACCCGCTCGAGTTCATCCCCAACTTCGTCACGGACGGACGCGCGGGGCATGCTCAGACCGTGATCTTCCTCACGGCCGACGCGTTCGGCGTCCTGCCGCCCGTCTCGCGACTGTCGCCCGAAGGAGCGATGTACCACTTCCTTTCCGGGTTCACCGCGAAGCTTGCCGGCACCGAAGCGGGGATGGGGAGCGACCCCGAGGCGACCTTCTCGACCTGTTTCGGAGCGCCGTTCCTGCCGCTTCGTGCGGGGATCTATGCCGAGATGCTGGGTGAGCGCATCGCGCAACACGACGCAGAGGTGTACCTCGTCAACACAGGTTGGACCGGTGGGCCCTACGGCGTGGGCAGGAGGATGGATCTTCCCCACACGCGCGCGATGGTGCGCGCCGCGTTATCGGGACAGCTGAAGGACGTCGCGACCAAACGCCACCCGATCTTCAACGTCGAAGTGCCCATGACGTGTCCCGGAGTCCCGGACGAGGTGCTCGATCCCCAGGCGACGTGGCCGGATCCCGACGCGTACGACAAACAGGCACGCGAGCTGGCGAGGATGTTCCAGAAGAACTTCGAGAGGTTCGCGTCGTCCCTGCCGGCCGAGGTGTTGCAGGCAGGGCCCGTCTCGGACTGAACCCCGCAATGGGCACAACCGTCGCCGACATCGGCGAGGACGTTCTCCTCCAGAGGATCGCGGAACGCATAGGCCCCCCCGACCCGGGCGACGTATGGGCCGGAGACGATGCGGCCGTGCTCAGATCCCTGGCCGGTCCTCTCTTGTGGACCACGGACGCGGTGGTGGAGCACGTGGACTTCGAGCTGGCCTACTGCTCGGGCTACGACATCGGGTGGAAGGCCATGGCGGCGAACGTGTCCGACATCGCGGCGATGGGGGGACATCCGGAGCATGCGCTCGCGACGCTCTTCGTTCCTCCATCGACCGAGTTGGACCTCGTGGACGACCTGTTGAACGGTCTGCTCGATGCGGCAACGAACTGGGAGCTCTCGGTGGTGGGTGGCGATCTCAGCGGGGGCCGCGACCTCGCCCTTTCGATCGCTCTGTCCGGGACCCCCGCACACGAGCCCGTTCTGCGTTCGGGCGGGGCTGCCGGGGAGGCGATCTGCGTGACCGGCTCCCTGGGAGGCGCGGCCGGTGGCCTCTATCTGCTGCGGAACGGATTCGCCGACGGCTCGGACGCTTTGATCCGCCGTCAGTTGAGGCCACAGGCGCGGGCCGAAGAGGGAGTGATCCTGGGCACGCTCGGCGTCGGCAGCATGATCGACATCTCCGACGGGTTGCTGCTCGATCTGGCTCGCCTCTGCGCGTCGGGCGGCGTCGGTTGCGATGTCGATCCGGCGGCCGTACCGGTGGACCCGGAGCTGTCCGCTCTTCGTGTGATCCCCGCCGCGCCCGACCCGACGCGGCTCGCCCTCGCGGGGGGCGAAGACTTCGAGCTTCTGTTCACGATCGATCCCGGCCTCGAGTCTCGGGCGAGCGAGCTTCTAGCCGAGGTGGGCACGGCGATGACGAGACTCGGAACCGTGACCGCCGGCCCCCCCATGGTCGGTGGCCGCAACATCGATGAGTGGGAGGAGCTCGGTTGGGATCATCTGAAAGGCCGGTGAACGAGCTTCCGATCGCACTAACGGTCGCCGGCTCCGACTCGGGTGGGGGGGCCGGGATCCAAGCGGACCTGAAGGTGTTCTTCGCGCTTGGTTGCCATGGAACGTCGGCGCTTACGGCGCTTACGGCTCAGAACACGATGGGGGTGACGGGGATCCACGAGGTGCCCCCCGAGTTCGTGACCCTCCAGATCGATGCGATAGCAGACGACATGGGGATCGACGCCGCGAAGACGGGGATGCTGTCGTCCGCGCCGATCATCGAGACGGTGGCGGCCGCGTTCGCCAAGCTCGAGGTGCCTCTCGTGGTGGATCCCGTCTTCGTCTCCAAGCACGGCGACAAGCTTCTCGCGGACGATGCGGTCGATGCCTTGCGCGAACGTCTCTTCCCGCTGGCATCGGTGGTCACTCCGAACCTTCACGAGGCGAGCGCACTCGTCGGCTTCGATATCGAGAACACCGCCGACATGAAGCGCGCCGCGCAAGCTCTTGTTGCGATGGGAGCCGAGACCGCGCTCGTGAAGGGCGGGCACCTGCCGGGGGATCGCGCCGTCGACGTCTATTACGACGGCTCCACTTACGAGGAGCTTGAAGGTCCCCGATACGACACCGAGGACACGCACGGAACCGGGTGCGCTCTTTCGGCAGCGATCGCGGCCGGCCTCGCGAAGGGCGACGATCGGCTGGGTTCGATCCGAGCGGCGAAAGACTTTGTCTCCGGGGCGATCCGAGAGAGCTTGAGGATCGGCCGGGGGTACGGTCCCGTGAACATCGGGTGGCGCTTCGGCCGCTAGCACGGCTCGAAGTACCAAGATCCGCCGTCCGGACAACCTCCCGAGCCCCCCGCCTGTCTCCTCTTAGAGACGACCGAGGAGGGCAGCTCTATGCGGAACGGCGGGTTCATCTTGCTGGTGGGGATGGTTCTAGTGGGGGCCGCGTGCGGGCAACCGGCGGATTCGCCGGTGGCGCAGGAAGAACTTCTTTTCCTCCGCACGGCCCGGGGGATAACCGTCGCGTCCGCGGGAGGAGAGGAGCCGAACTTCCGGTCCTCTACGGCGGTCCCATCGGGAGACTGGTCGACCGCGGTCAGCGCCGAGATCGCCAAGAACTCGACCATCCTGTCGGCCGCGGAGCCCTCGACCGGGCGCAGCATGTGGGAGCGCTCCCTGGACGGCAGGCTCCAGGTGAAGGTCGTTTCCTACGAGGGTGACTACGTGGCGCTCGGTCCGGTCGACGAGTGGCACCACACGGTGGGGCGCGCCAAGACGGATCTCGTGATCGCGGCCAGCAACGGCTACGCACCGCCCCAGTCCCTCACCCTCGACGGCAACTACGAACCCGAGGCTTTCTCGAGCGACGGCAAGAACCTGTTCGTCATCGAGTACCTCCCCGCTCGCAATCCGGTCAACTACCGCGTCCGCAGTCTCGATCTAACGACGGGAGAGGTGGGCGGTGTCTACACGCCTCACGACGAGCTGCAGGAGGCGATGGGTGGGACCGCCCGGGTGCAGGCGCTGGCGCCGGATGGAGGACGTCTCTACACCCTCTACACCGAACGCCTGAACGGTCACACGCACACGTTCGTCCACGTCCTGAGCCTCGACGAGAAGTGGGCGCACTGCATCGATCTCCCCGATGGTTTCGCCGAGGACGCCGAAGCGGCCACCGCGCTCACGTTGTCGCCGGATGGATCGCGCCTCTTCGTAGCGAACTCAAGCACCGACAACCTCGCCGAGGTCGACACCGAAGCTCTTCAGGTCGTCAAGGCCGAGGGCGTCGAGTTCACCGACGATCGGGGCACTCGCTTCGCGCACGGCACGCACGTCGCCGAAGGAGGAGACAACCTCTACCTCGCGGGCGAGCATGGACTCTCGGCCGTGGACGCGGCGACGTTGGAGCCGGCCGGCGAGTGGGTGATGGAGGAGCCGATCACGGGGCTGCAACTCTCCACCGACGGCAGCAAGCTCTACGTGGGTCAGAAGGCAAAGGTAGTGGTCCTTGACGTGGACAGTGGCGAGGAGCTGGAGTCGATCGATCCCCCGGGGATCGAGAAGATCGACCTACTCGGACAATCCACGAAGACCATCGACCTACTGGGCGGCTACAAGTGCGGCTGTTGAACTGAAGGGTCAGGCCTCGGCCGGGGAGGGTTCCTCGAGCTCGACGACGGCGGAGTAGCAGACGTACGAAGAGGCCGCCAGGAACGGCAGCATGAACGCGGCAACCACGATCTGCACGACCGAGAAGACGCCGGCCAGCAAGAGGTCGGACCCGCCCCGATCGGCGATGGCGAGGAAGGCGCTGAGGGCGGCGGTGCCGAGCAGCCCTATCCCGAGTGCGATCACCAGCAGGTAGACGATCACGCGGGCCGTCTGTCCTTTAAGGATCTCGCGAGCGCGGGTGCGTGCGGGGCGCAGCGTGAGACGCTCGAGCGCGATGACCTGGATCAGTATGGGGGGGCCGAAGAACAGGGGCATCAGGACGAAGCCGAACTGGGCCAGCACGATGACGGCCCAGATCGCGATCATGCTGGCGAAGAGGCCGGACACGAGAACGTCTCGGTTGAGGGGCCGGATGCGGTCGAACGCTTCCCGCACTGCGATGGTTCTTCCCGCCACCGCTTCGTCGTAGATGACCGACGACACCGCCATCGCGAACGTTCCTATAACGACCGGAAGAACGATCTGAGCGAGGAACGCAACGAATAACTCCGCGCGTCCGAGTCCGGCGAGGCCGACGAGGGACAGCAGCGAGATCGCCAGCGACACGATCCCGAAAAGGAGCGCGAGCGGACGCAGGTTGGGTGCATACAACCTCCAGCTACGCGCAACGACACCGGAGAAGGAAAGGATCAACTGCCGACGCGGCGCTTCGCGATCATGCCGATGATCAACAGGCCCGCCAGCGCGGCGGCTCCGATCGCCAGTTTCTTGGATACCTCGACGGCTTCGATCTTGGCGCGGTCGACGAGCTCGTCTACCTTCCGGGCAAGCTCGTCGCGCGTCTGCTCTATCTCGTTCAGCGTTTGTTGAGGGTCTTGGCCCACTCGACGTCCTCCTTGATGGACTTCTTGGTCAACTCGGTCGAGATCGGAGTGGCCAACTTCTTCTTGCCCACAAAGATCGCCACGACCGAAACGATGATGAGCACCCCGGCGGTCGCCAGGTCGGCGAGCCACGTTGCCCACAGGTTATCGAAGGCGTCCCGCACCGCGAGGAGAAGGAAGATGAGGACGAAGAAGGCGAGGAAGCCCGCCAGGGCGAAGATGACCGCCCCCTTCACCTTGGCGCCGATCGAGGAGCTGAGCTCTTGCTTGGCAAGCTCGACCTCCTTGCGCACCAGCGTCGAGAGGTCCTCCGTCACCTCTTTCATCAGCCTGCCGGCGGACTTGTCTCCGTTGGCGCTGGAGTCGATCCCGCTGCTAGTCGTCGTCTGAGCCATCTGGCCTCCCTTTGTCCGACCCCTGATTCTGCCTTGTCGCGCGCCTGTCCATAAGCACGTTGTTCAGCTCGGCCGCCATCAACGTCACCTGTGCCATGAGGAAGCAGGCGACGAGGAGCGCCGCGGAGATGGCGAAGACGCCGAAAGTGGCTTCGCGCGCCGCTCCTCCACGCTCCAAGAAAAGAGCACCGAACTCCTTCAGCAACTCGAACGCCAGGGCCGCCGTCACCGCTCCCGGCAGCACATCTCGCCAGCCCACATCCACTGCCGGAAGGAACCTGTAGGCGCTGGCGAAGATCAACACACCCACCAGGAACCCGGTCACGTGGCCGAGCAGCAGCCCCACCAGGAGATGAACGTTCGGAGAGAAGATCTCCGCCGCGAACCCGGCAAGACCTCCCAGCGCCAAAGACACGAGGACCGCCACCCCGAACATTCCCAGGAACTTGAGGGACCGCAGCCTCTTCTGTACCCAATTGGGCTCGGCTCTCACACCACTGAACCGATTGAGGGCGTGCTCCAGCGCCACGATGGCTCCGGACCCCGCATAGAGAGACATGAACAATCCGGTGAGTGCCAGGGCGCCTCGTCTCGCCTCGATGGCCTCGAGCCCTGCGGGGGACAAGACGTCGCGCAGGAGAGGGACCGAGCTCAGGCCCGCATCGAGGATGGATTTTCGGAGCTCTTCGTTCCCGGCCGTCAGGAACCCTACGATCGAGGCGGAGAACAGGAGGATCGGGAACAGCGAGAAGAACATGTAATAGGTGAGCGCCGCGGTATAGGAGCCGCCGTCGTCGCGCGAGAACGTCTTGACGGTCTCGACCATCACGTCGAACCACCCGTAGCGGGCCCGAGCGCGCTCGACCTGCAGCTTCGCCACAGAGGCAGCGCGCTCGAGCGGGTTCATCCCTCTCTCGTTAGACACGGGGGGCGCCGGACCCTGCTTGGGTGGGTGGGAGGACTACAGGAGTTGGGGACGTGAACCGAGCGCTCAGCCGGCCTTGCGAACCCGGTTGGCCTTCAGGCACTTCGTGCAGACGTTCTGACGCTTGGCCACCCCACCGACGAGGATCCGCATCTTGTGCACGTTCGGATTCCACCGACGCCGGGAGCGACGGTGGGAGTGGGAGATGTTGTTCCCGAAGCCGGGGGTCTTTCCGCAGATATCGCAAACAGATGACATAGCCGGTGAAGAGTACCAAATGCCCTGGCAGCGGCTTTACGGGGCGAGGTCCACTTAGTTGACCTCGTTCCCCATTAGCCTCATGAGCGATGCCCGAGACGGTCACCGCCCCACCCCGCGGTCTGGAGCTGTACGCGCCCAAGCGGCGGCAGAAGCCCCTGCCGGTGACGGGGAAGCGGGCGGAGCTCCTCGCCAAGCTCGGGATCGACACGGTCCAGGACCTCCTGCAGCATTACCCGCGCGCTCACGTCGACCGCACGAACATCCGGACGATCAGCGATTTCCGGGACCTCGCTTTGGAGGGGTTCGAGGGCGAGGTCCAGATCCTGGCCAGCGTGGCGAAGATGGGGAGGCCCTTCACGATCGGGCGGCCGACATCGAAGGGCAAGCGCCGCACCATGCTGAAGGGCGAGATCAAGGACGAGACCGGCAGCCTCGACGTCACCTGGTTCAACCAGGACTGGGTTGCCCGCAGCTTAGCGCCCGGCACCGAGGCGTTCTTCTACGGGAAGCTCTCGAGCTTCAAAGGCAAGCTCCAGATGTCCGCCCCCCGCTTCGAGAAGATAAAGACGGGGAAGGAGCCGTTCAACGTCGGTCGCATCATCCCGATCTATCCGGCGACCGCCGACCTCACCAGCGATCAGATCCGCAAGGTCATGTGGGAGTCGCTGCAAGGGGTCGACCAGATCCTCGATCCCGTTCCGCGTGAGCTGACGCGGAGGTTCGGGTTGATGGCGCGGGGCGATGCCTTCCGCCTCTATCACTTCCCCGACGCACGTGACGACGTCATTCAGGCTCGCCGCCGGCTCGTCTTCGACGAGGTCTTCACTCTTCAACTGGGACTCGTGTATCGGAAAAGGAAGCTCGAGCGAACCGTCCAGGGCATCGCCCATCAGGTTCCGCAGCAGGGCTCGTTGGCCGAGACGTTCGTACAGGAGCTTCCCTTCAAGCTGACGGACGCGCAGCGCCGCGCGGCCGACGAGACGGCACGCGACATGTCGAAGCCGTACCCGATGCACCGCCTCATCGAAGGTGAAGTGGGGTCGGGAAAAACGGTCGTCGCGCTCTACGCATGCCTGACGGCGATCGAGGGTGGCTACCAAGCGGCGTTCATGGCACCGACCGAGGTGCTCGCCGAACAGCATCAGCTGACCGTTGCGGAGCTTCTCGACAGGGCGTTCGGCGAGGACGAGGCGAAGAATCTGTTCGCCACCGTCTCGCGCCGACCCGTGGTGCGCATGCTGACCGGCTCCACCCCCGCGGTGGAGCGCCGGTCGATCCTCGCCGAGGTGGCGGCGGGGGAGGTGGACCTTCTGATCGGAACCCACGCCTTGATCCAGGAGACCGTTGATTTCAAACGGCTTGGTGTCGCGGTCGTCGACGAGCAACACAGGTTTGGGGTTCATCAGCGAAAGACGCTGCGCGAGAAGGGGGCGGAGGGCGAGCCAGACATCCTCGTCATGACTGCGACTCCGATCCCGCGCACGCTTGCCGTCTCGATCTACGGAGACCTCGATGTCTCGGTGCTGGACGAGTTGCCGAAAGGGAGACGGCCGATCAAGACGTCGGTGGCCGAAGGTGACGACGATAGGACGCGGGCCTACGAGTTGGTTCGGAGCGAAGTAGGGGAGGGGCGACAAGCGTTCGTCGTCTACGCGCTCCGCGATGAATCGAGCAAGACCGAGCTGCGAAGCGCCAAGGCCGAGGCGGTCCGCCTCGGCGACGAGATCTTCCCGGAGTTGACGGTGGGATTGGTACACGGCGACATGAAGAGCACCGAGAAAGAGGACGTGATGGGCGCGTTCCGGGCCGGCACCATCGACGTGCTCGTCGCCACGACCGTTATCGAGGTGGGGGTGGACGTTCCGAACGCGAGCGTGATGCTGATCGAGGACGCCGATCGCTTCGGACTGGCGCAGCTTCATCAACTGAGAGGCCGGATCGGTCGCGGCCCCCACGCGTCCTACTGCATCCTCGCGACCGACCTGGATCTTGCTGCCGCGGGGGAGGACGCTGCGATCCGGTTGGCGGAGGAGCGGCTACGCGCCGTCGAGGGAACGAGCGATGGATTCAAGCTGGCGATGGTGGACCTCCGCCAGCGCGGCGAGGGCCAGCTCTTCGGCGCCCGCCAGTCCGGCATGCCCCAACTGAAGATCACGAGGGTCCTGGAACACCAGCGGGAGGTGCAGGCCGGCCGCGACCTTGCCGTCGAGATCCTGGACGAGGACCCTGAGCTCCGCGGCTACGAGCATCGAGAGCTGGAACGAGAGATGCGGGCACGTTTCCCCGAGGAAGCCCTGGACGTAGTGCAGTCCGGATAGCGCTCTGCGGGAACCGCCCGAGGCAAATCTTCTATAAGTTGTTCCTATGAG
>JAXDJL010000308.1:0-5786 GCA_034665685.1 Actinomycetota bacterium
ATGATGTTCACCGCAGACACGCGTCCTCGCAGCGAGTCTGGAGTCACCTGCAGGATCATCGTGCCGCGGAAGATCGCGCTGTACACGTCGGCCGCGCCGGCCGCCGCGAGGAACAGCAGCGTCAAAGCCAAAGACCAGAGAGACAACCCTGCGAGCGCGATCGCTACTCCCCAGGCCGTGACGGCGACGATCACTGCCCTCCCCTGCCGACGCACGCGCGTGACCCACCCTCCGAGCACCGCCGCCAAAAGAGCTCCTGCGGCCGGGGCCGCATAGAGGAACCCGACACCTCGCGCTCCAACATGAAACACGTTGTCCGCGAGAGCCGGGAACACCGCCCGGGGCATTCCGAACACCATCGCAACGAGATCGATCAGGAAGATCGATCGGAGGACGGGGGTCTTGAACGCGAACCGAAGACCGTCTCGGATCGCGATCCAACCTCCCCGCGCCGGCATGGTTTCGGGAGGCAGCGCTGGGATCCACCTCATCGATGCCAGCACGGCCACGAAGGTCACCGCGTCGATGGCGTAAACCCAACCGAGGCTGAACGACGCGATCAACAAACCTCCCACTGCCGGACCGACGATCTGCGTCGTCTGGAACGCAACCTGTCGCAGGGCCATGACGGCGGGGACCTGCTCCTTCTTGACGAGGCTCGGCATCATCGCGAGGCGCGCCGGATGCTCTACGGCCGACACCGCAGACGCGACGGCGGTCAATGCGTAGACCGCGAGAAGGCTTGCATGCCCCGCGAAGGTGAGAAGAGCTAGAGCGATCGACGTCAGCAGCATGCCGACGGTCATGAGTCCGACCAGCTTCCTTCTATCGGTGACGTCGGCGAAGGCTCCGCCCAGGATCGAGAAAGCGATGAGGGGCGCGACCTCCACGAGACCGACCAGACCCACAGCGACCGTGGACCCGGTGATCTGGAACACCTGCCACGGCACCGCGACGAAGCGCATCTGCGTTCCGATGAGGGATACGACCTGACCCAGCCAGAGCGCGCGGTAGGGCTTGGAGTCGCGCAGCGGCGAGATGTCGAGAGCGAGCCGTCTCGCTCCGGCGAAGCGGCGGCTCAACTAGTAAAGGATGCTAGAGAACTTCGAGAGCTTCTCGGTGTTGTGATACGCATCGATGATCCGGATCGTTCCGGAGCGCGAACGCATGACGATCGACTGCGTTAGAGCGCGGTCCGGCCGGTACCGGACGCCGTTAACGAGGTCACCATCGGTTACGCCCGTCGCGGCGAAGAACACGTCGTCGCCCGAGACGAGATCCTCCGTCGTCAAAACCTTGTCGAGGTCGTATCCGGCCGCGGTGGCGGCCTCTCGCTCCTCCTCATTGCGAGGCCACAGGCGACCCTGGATCACGCCACCCAGGCACTTGATCGCGGCGGCTGCGATAACGCCCTCCGGCGTGCCACCGATCCCGAGGAGCATGTCGATACCACTTGTCTCGCGTGCAGCGGCGATGCCGCCCGCCACGTCCCCGTCCGCGATGAACTTGATGCGCGCTCCTGCGGCACGAACCTCTTTGACTATCTGTTCGTGGCGCGGCCGATCGAGGATCACCACGGTCAGGTCGTCAACATCCGTCTTCTTCACCTTCGAAAGGCGGGCGAGGTTCTCGGCGATGGGCGCCTCGATGTCGATGACGTCATGAGCTTCGGGGCCGGCTGCGATCTTCTCCATGTAGAAGCACGGGCCGGGATCGAACATCGTTCCTCGTTCGGCCACCGCGACGACGGCGATCGCTCCATTCATCCCCTTGGCGGTGAGGGTGGTCCCATCGACCGGATCGACGGCGATGTCCACGACCGGCGGCTGACCGTTGCCGATCCTCTCGCCGTTGTAGAGCATCGGCGCGTTGTCCTTCTCGCCCTCTCCGATGACGACGATCCCGTCCATCGAAACGGTGTCCATGAGGAGTCGCATGGCGTCGACGGCCGCCTGATCGGCGGCTTCCTTGTCGCCGCGCCCCATCCATTTCGCCGCGGCCAGAGCGGCCGCCTCGGTGACCCTCACGAGCTCGAGAGCCAGGTTCCTATCCGGCCCCGCGACCGGCTCCTTCGCTTCTGACATGCAGGCGCTCCCCTCTCGCGACCGTTCGCTTGGTGGACCTCAGATTAACGGGTCGCCCGAGACCTCTCAGGGGGCCGGTTGCTGGCTCGAGCAGAAGGCGCAGCGCCGAGCCGCCGCGGGGATGTTGCTGAGGCACTCGAGACACTGCTTGGTGGGGCTTCCCACGTCGGGCTCAGTCTTCCGCATCTCCATCAGCTTGCCGACCGGCTTGACCACGAAGAAGAAGACCGCGGCCGCTATGGCCATGAAAGAGATGAGGCTGTTGAGGAACGTCCCGTACTTGATCTTGCTATCGGAGATGTGGATGGCCAGTTTGCTGAAGTCGGTGGTTCCGGGAATGGCGACGATCGGGGTCAGGATGTTCGTGACCAGGGACGTGACCACGGCTCCGAAGGCAGCGCCGATCACGATCCCGACGGCCAGATCGACCACGTTGCCCCTCAGCAGGAAGTCCTTGAACTCCTTCAGCATCGGCTTCTCCTCATGGTTGGGCCCCCTCCAGGGGCGTTTTGGGCACTAGATGCCCCGATTTGCGTGGCAAGAACTTGTAATTCAGGATGACCCTTCCAGGGGCCGATTTTCTATGTATGCGTCGCTTCCTATCGCTCTTCGTCCTCTCGTGCTGCGTCCTCTCCTGGGTGGCCGTTCCCGTGGCCCATGCCGGGAGAGAGCGCCCGCCGGAGTGGGTCCGCCCGGCCCTCAAGTACCTCGTCGACCAGGGCTACTTCTCGAGGGAGGGCTTCGAGGCGGACGAGCCGATGGCACGCCGGGTCTTCAAGCGCCTGATGAGCAACGCCTTCGAGGGGGGATACCGCCGAACCAAGGGCTTCGTCACCGCCGGCGAGGTGGGAGCCAGCCTCGTACGCAAGCTGGGGTTCACCGAGCTCGCGACCTCGCTGTCGGATGTCAGGTCCCCGGATGGATGGGACCCCGACTTGAGCAAGAGGTTCGGGACGGAGGTCGTCGCCAGGGAGCTAGGGCTGCGGCACGACCGCCCCACCAACGAGGAGATGCACGAAGCAGCCGAGGCACAGCCGATCACCCAGGGGGACGCGGTGTGGGCCGTGTGGCAGGCCAAGACGTCGCCCGACGAGTGGGCCGCCGAAGCGCTTACCTCGTTCTCGCTCGGGGACTACGGCGGCATGCGCCAGCGGGTCGTGAAGTTCGCCCTTTCTCTCGTGGGCACGCCTTACGTGTGGGGTGGAGAGTGGCTCACCGAGACCGCCGACGGGTACCCCTACGGCGCGCAGCCCAAGGGAGGCGTCGACTGTTCCGGGTTCGCCTGGTACGTCCTGCAGGCCAAGAGCGACAACTATCAACCCGTCGATCGCTCCTACAAGGGATGGTCGATCCCAGAGCGTTCCTCAGCAGAAATGGCCAAGGCCGCTCCGAAACGCCTCCGGATCAAGGAGATGCAGGCGGGCGACATCCTGTTCTTCGCACCTGAGGGGCGCGACGCGAAAGCCACGGACGTTTACCACGCGGGCATCTACCTAGGAGAGGGTTGGATGATCCATTCCTCGGGATCGCGCGATGGCATCAGCCTTGCAAGCGTCGGGCCCGGGAGCTGGTGGCGGGATCAGATCTTCGGGGGCCGGAAGGTCATCACCCGCTGACCCTTTCGGTCAGTCGTGGACCCAGACGAACTCGCCGATCTCGTGCCGGTCATAGAACGGCTTCGATACGTACATCGGCAGCCGCACGCAACCATGACTCGCAGGGTAGGTAGGAACCGATTCGCTGCCGTGTAACGCGTAACCCCCCACGAAATACAAGGGGTTGTACAGCGTGCCCAGGTGACTGACCCGCTCGCCCTCGATCTTGCGTTCGATCGAGAAATCTCCGCGAGGAGTGTGCGCGGTGCGAGTCGTTCCGTCCTCGGACGTGTATTGCTCTTCGTTGCCGGACGACATCGGGATCGTGTGCTTCACCTTTCCATTGCGGACCTCGAAGACCACCTGGCGCGAAACGTCGATGTTGATCATCGTCTTGTATCCGCGGGTGCGTACCGTGGGTCGCTGTTCGAGCGCTATCTGCATCATCTGGGCCGGGGTCACTACTCCGTCGCGCGTTAGCTTGAAGACCTTCTCGAACGCGTACACAGCTTGCTGCGTCGCGTAACCGAAGTTCCCATCGGACGACCCCGCCGGATAACTCGTCCTCTTCAGCTGATCCTGGAGGTAGGTCACCTCGGGCCCGGAAGAACCCGCCCTCACGGTGACGTCCCACCTGATCGGGTGTGCGTTCGCGAGACGGGTTAGCGGCGCGAGGGAGAACCCGCGTCGCCGCCGCAGACCGTCGATGATGCGAGGGACGGCTCGCCGATTGCTGCTTTTCGACAGATCAAGCGAGATGATGCTGCCGAGTTGAGCGCTCCTCACCGCGCGGGCGGCTACGGCCCCCGGCTTGCCCGACCCCGGACGCGCGGTCCAGAGCACGGAGCGGTAACCCAACGACCCGGCGACCTGCAGCACCCGTCCGTCCCGCTCACCTCGTGGTGCTCGAAGGAATGGGGCGGAGCTACCGCCAACGTTCTGGATCGCCTGCTCTGCCCGAGAGATGGACGAGCTCACGTCTTCGCTTGCGAGCTCGGTGAACGACGCCTTCGAGTAGCCGCGGTTCCCGAGGAAGTGTCCGGCGCGTACCAACTTGCGGGCCGCGGGCTTGTGGCGGTCGATCCACGAACCCGGAAGGAAGAACGCGGCACGCGCCCGCTTCGTCTCGAGCCTGTCCAGCAGTGAAAGGAGACGCTTGGGTCCCACCGCTCCTTCGAACGTCAGGTACGCGATCTTCCGGTGCTGACCCACGACCCATTCGCTGGGGGGAAGGCCCGCGGAAGCACTCGGCGCTGCGAACGTCAGCAGCGACGCAAGCTGGATGGCAACGAGTGAGGCAGCGAATGAGGCTCTACGGATTGGGCGCATGGCCAGGCAGTCTACTTAACGCCCAGGCGGCGGCGGGAAACCGCGTAAAGGGCCAGCAGGATCACGACCACGAGGGCAAATCCGGTGGCGCCCCCAGGATCGTCTCCGACCGCGGGGGACGGGCTGGCGGATGGGTTGGGCAGCTCGGCATCCGGATCCGGCCCCACGAACGGGATGAGCTTCACCGCGCTGGTGGTCGAGTAATAGAGCCCCTGCGGGCCCCAGGCCACCGCAACGATGGCCTCGTCATCGCTCACGATGATGTCGTCCGACCGGGCCACTTGCCTGTCTTCGTCGAGCGTCACCTCGTGGAGGGCGGGGACTCCGTACGCGCCGAAGAAGAGATGTCCCGCCACTTCCTCGGGGGCCGATGCAGGAGCGAACGCGATGCCCGTGGGGACGATCACGCTCTCGAAGGAGAGGACGGGATCGCTGCATCCCTCGAGGTCCGGTTCGGAATCGCATCCGGGCCCGCTGAGGAGCGGCCATCCCAGATTGCTGCCGCGGGCCGCTCGGTTTGTCTCGTCGAACGCGCTGGGGCCGTTCTCCGTGGTCCACGCCGTGCCGGTCATCGGGTCCACCGCGAGACCGAACGGGTTCCGATGACCGATCGAAAGCGCAGGCGAGCCGGGCCATGGGTTGTCGTCGGGGATGGCCCCGTCGGGCGTGAAGCGATAGATCTTCCCGCCGAGGGCCGACGGATCCTGCGACAGTTCGGCCTGGTGGGTCTCGCCGTTCGAGACGAGCAGCATCCCGTCGTGGTCGAAGGCAACCCCTC
>JAXDJL010000309.1:0-5949 GCA_034665685.1 Actinomycetota bacterium
ACTCGGAGGTTCCCGCGTACTGGTACGAAGCGCCCGTCTACTACAAGGGGAACAGACGCGCGATCCTCGGTCCGGACGAGGTCTGCAAGTGGCCCCACTACACGGAGAGACTGGACTTCGAGCTCGAACTCGCGTTGATCGTCGGCCGAAGAGGTCGCGATGTCGCCGTCGAAGATGCCGGAGACTACATGTTCGGTTTCACCGTCTTCAACGACTTCTCCGCCCGCGATGTGCAAGCCAAAGAGATGTCGACGTGGCTGGGCCCCGCGAAGGGAAAGGATTTCGCGAACGCGTTCGGGCCTTGCATCGTTACGGTCGATGAGATCGGTTCCGAGCCCGACCTCGAGATGATCTGCAGGGTCAACGGCGAGGAGTGGGGACGGGCGCGCTCATCCGACGCCTATTGGTCGTGGGCCCAGATGCTGAGGCACGTGTCCGACTCCGAGGACATCTACCCAGGCGACGTCTTCGGCTCGGGCACTCCGGGTGGGTGCTGCGGCCTCGATCTGGGTCGGGACCTGGCGCCCGGCGACGTCGTTGAGCTGGAGATCGAGAGGATAGGTACTCTGAGAAACACGATCGGGCCTCCGAAGAAGGCGGCGTAGGGCAAGCGCCGGCGGAGGAAAAACCTTCCGAGCGGCGAACATGAGGTGAGCAAACCAACCGGGGGAGTTTGATGAGAGATCGTTTCGAGCAGATCCTGACCAAGTTCAAGAGAGCCCGCGCGAGCCGGCGCAAGTCCGGCCGTCGTATGGCCTACATCCTGACGCTGATGCTCGTGGTCCTGCTGGGCTCGTTCGCGTGGTCGATCCAATACCTCTATTTCGGGAACGACCCCGATGGAACGGAGATCACCCTCGCCCAATTGAACGTCCTCATGGGTGAGCAGCGCGTCGCATCGTCGGTCCTCCACGAGGAAGACCAGATCATGACGGGCACCTACGTCGAGCCCGCTCCCGAGCCGAAGCCCGAGCCCAAGCCGAAGGACAAGAACCCAAAGGGCAACTCGGGTTCGAGCAAGTCGGATGGCAAGAACGCCGGCAAGGACAAGCCGAAGACCCCTCCGGCCCCCGAACCGAACATCCCCGCCATCACGGCACCTCCGGGCGCGGGCGACTTCTGGACCTCCTATCCGGCCGAAGGAACGCCCGTCTTGCTGGGGGCACTGACCTCCGCGGGGGCCGAGGTGTCGGTCGACGGCCAGACGAAGGAGCAGGCCGTTCGCGCGGTCAGCACCTTCCTCCTTCCGCTCATGATCCTGGCCAACCTCTTCGCCCTGCTGTTCTCGGCGGGACGCGGTGGAGGCGGCGGTATCGGAGACGTCCAGATGTTCGGAACCATCAAGAAGGGGCAGGCCTCGAAATCTCAGACGCACGTCACCTTCAACGAAGTGGCCGGAGCTCAAGAGGCGGTCGCCGAGCTCAGGGAGGTCAAGGACTACCTCCAGAACCCGGCGAAGTACCGGGAGCTCGGTGCGACTCCGCCCAAGGGCGTTCTCCTGGTCGGACCTCCGGGCTGTGGAAAGACCCTCTTGGCCCGTGCTGTCGCCGGTGAGGCGGGAGTCCCGTTCTTCTCCGTCGCCGGAGCCGAGTTCGTAGAGTCCCTCGTCGGCGTGGGAGCCGCCCGAGTACGTGATCTCTTCGCACGCGTGCGCGCGGTCGCCCCGGCCATCGTCTTCATCGATGAGCTCGATGCGGCCGGACGCAAGCGTGCCGGCGGTGGCGGTGGTGGCGGTAGCGACGAACGCGAGCAGACCCTGAACCAGATGCTCGTCGAGATGGACGGCTTCGACGTCAGCAAGGGTCTCGTGGTGATCGGCGCAACCAACCGTCCCGACATCCTCGACCCGGCGCTCCTTCGTCCGGGTCGTTTCGACCGTCACGTGACCGTCGACCAACCCGACGCCGAAGGGCGCCAGGCGATCCTCGAGCTGCACGCCAAGCGGAAGCCCATGGATGCCGAGGTTGACTTCGCGTATCTCGCGAAACGCACACCGGGTTTCTCGGGAGCAGACCTTGCCAACGTCATCAACGAGTCGGCCCTCCTGACGATCCGTCAGGGCAAGCAATCGATCAAGATGGCCGAGCTGGAAGAGGCCGTGCAACGAGTGCTCGCCGGCCCCCAGAAGCGCAGCCGGATCCTCAGCGACGACGAACGTAATCGCGCCGCCTACCACGAGAGCGGACACGCGGTCGTTGCCGCGGCGGCCGCGGGCCATGAGGAGATCCACCGCGTTTCGATCCTCGCCCGAGGCAAAGGGATCGGACTGACCAACGTGCGCAAGGAAACCGATTCGTTGCTGCTGACGCGCAGCGAGCTCTTCACCGACCTCGTCACCGCGATGGGTGGACTGGCCTCCGAGGAGATGGTGTTCGGCGAGCACTCGACGGGGGCCGAGCAAGACCTCGAGCGCGCCACGGACATCGCTCGGGACATGGTCGGACGCTTCGGAATGGGGACCCGGCGACGCCGCCTCCTCGTCCGGGGGGTGGACGACTACCTCAACAACGAGACCCCGCTGGCGGAGCTATCGCCGCAAACACATCAGGAGATGGAAGCCGAGGTCGACGCGCTGATCGCCGACGCAGAGAAGGAGGCCGGGCGGCTGCTCGTGGAGCACCGTAAGACGCTCGACAACCTCGCCGCAAGGCTCGCCGAGGAAGAGACGATCGAAGGAGTTTCGCTCGATGCGATCCTCGAGGACATCCGCCCGAACGGGAAGGTTCCCCACGACCAAGCCGTGCTGAGCTCAGATCGTGCGGCCACCGAGGTCATCACGCCCAACCGCAAGCCGGCGGCGGAGGCCACGGGCGGCGGGACCAAGCCCCCAACAACTGACAAGTAACCGGTCTGTACGGGTAGCCTCCCTAGAGGTACGGGGGACGGCCCGTCGAACCTTGATTACGTGTGCATCGAGGACGCCAGGATGATCTACGACCACGCGCGGCAAGCTGAGACGAAGCGGAGGCTGGTGCCCGCCGTCCTCAGCGCGCTATTGGTTCTCACCACGTTGGCCTCCTTCGCGGCCGGCGCCAGCGCCGCACCGGGATGCTCCGGCGTAACGACGTCCGGGCCCTGGACCGTGATCAAGGGCCCACGCTTCTCGGCGGGTGGGCAGACGATCGTCGATCACGGGGTCGACCCCGCCGACGCGAACATCCTCTTCGCGACGAACGGAAAGGTCGTGTCGGCCTCGCGTAACGGCGGCTGCTCGTGGCAGGAGACCTACGCCGGCGAGGATCTCGTCAACGTTGCCGGCTCCTACGAGATCGAGAGCATCCACACCCCCACCACGGGCATCATCGGACTCCTGATCCGCCAGGACACGGCCGGCCAGAACCGTCCGGTCCTCGAGGTGTCGACCGACTCTGGTCGCACGTGGGCCACCAAGGGCGCGGGTCTCCCCCCCACCGGAGATCCCGAGTTCCTCGAGGTTGCCCCCAACAGCTCGACGGTGTACGTCGGCATCGACAACGGCGATGGCACCCTCGACCTCCTTTACGTCAGCACCGACGTGGGCAACACATTCACGCTTCGCTCCGACGTGTCCCAGGCTCGTCCGAACGCCGGCATCACCGGCCTGCGGGTCGATCCCTTGAACAATCAGTCGCTGTGGGCCTACGGTTCGGGCGGCCTGTATCACTCGACCAACGGAGGTGCATCGTTCACCCCCGCTCCCGAGTTCAACGGAGTCGCGACCGGCCCGATCGAGGTCATTCACACTTCCGGCGACGACGCGAGGATCGTGGTCTTCACGCCGGGTAAGGACGAGTTCCGGTCCTCGAGCGACGGCGGCAAGAAGTGGTTCCGCGGCAGCTCGCCGGTTGGCGTCGATTCGGTGACCTACGGGTTCGGAGCCGCGGACCTCGTTCTCTCCGCGCGAGGCCATGCGTATGGCCGGCAAGCGGCCTCCTTCTCGTGGCGAGACCTCGCAGCGCCCGTGGCCGGCATCAAGGACATGACATCGCATCGCTCGGGTGCGCTCAGCTACTTCGGGCATGTGGGCAACGTGATCGAGCGTTACATCTGGCCCTTCGGACGAGATGGACAGGGCCCCGGTACGAGCCTCCCCGGCGACTCCAACGTCTCGCTGGTCGCTCCGCCGGAACAGATCGCCGGGGCGAGTCACTTGGGCCCGCAAGGGAAGAGGATCACGCTCGAGCCCGGAAACAGCAGGACGGTTCGGTACGAGCTGAACATGCCTCAGCGCCCGGTGCCCCTCGACGTCTACTTCCTCGTGGATACCTCGAACAGCATGTACGAGACGCTCGCCGGTCTGCGGCGCTCCATCCAGGGCATCATCAACGGACTCGCGGAAGAGAAGATCGACGTTGAGTTCGGGCTCGCCGAGTACCGCGCCTACCCCTACTCCTGCCCACCCGGTCAAGACGACAACAACTTCGTCTACCGCCAACTCCAGAACATCGCGCCCGTGGGTCCCGGCCTCGAGGCAGGTCTCGAGAGCCTCCAGCCCGACGCGGGTGGGTTCTACGACTCGCATCTCGGCGCGCTCTACCAGACGGCCACTGGAGCCGGCCAGGACACGTTCCCCATGGGCACCTCGAACGACTCCGACGTGCCGCCGGGAAAGCAGGCGGTGTTCAGAGAGAAGGCCCTGCGCGTCGTCATCCATGCGACCGACGAGGTCTTCGGGCGCGAGACGACTGAGGGCGGGATAGGGCCGGATCTCAGCAACCCGCAGTGCGCGCTGCAGCCGTCTCCCGAGATCCCATCCTTCGAAGAAGTGATCGAGGCGTTCAACGGACGGAACATGAAGCAGGTCGGCCTCTCGATCAGGAACACGGCCGAGTCTTCGTACCCGGACCTGGCGCACATCGCGCGCAGCACCGGCACGCTTGCTTCCGTCCCGGTGGACTGCGACGGTGACGGCGACAGCGATCTGGCATCCGGCGCACCCCTCGTTTGTCAGCTGCGTCCAACGGGATCGCAGGATGGCCTGAACCTCGTTCCCGCGGTAGTGGGACTTCTGAACTCGGTGCAGGACAAGGTAGACGTGGGACTCGAGGTCAAGCGAGGCGATGACGTAGTCGAGAACCTCCAGCCCGCCATCTACCCGAACGTCTTGCTGCAAACCGCGAAGCAGCTGACGTATGACGTCGAGTTCCACTGCTCCCGCTCGCAGGCCGGCGAGAGATTCAAGGTGAACTTCGCAGCGCAGAGCTCGGTGGCACTTCCCTTGGCGGTGGCCGGTGCAACCGTGATCTGCAAGAAGCTTCCCGAGGACAAGAAGAGGCCCGACCCGGTACCTCCGATCCTCCCGCCTCTGATCCCCACAGTGGGCGCGATCGCAGCCGCTCCTCCCCCACCTCCCCCGCCTGCCGTGTCGAACCTGTCGAGCGCGTCGCAAGCACAGTCACAGGCACAGGCGCAGGGCGCAACCGCAACGCAGGAACAGGAAGAGCCGCAGCTCGCGCTCGCACAGGCTTACTTCGAGGCGATGGATGAAGCGGAGTACGAGTTCGACTTCGCGATGACCGCTTACCACGGCGAGAAGAACTACCCACCCGCCGGAGCGATGTTCGGGATGGGCGCGGTCGCCATCTCCCTGATGGCGTCGGGCCTCGTGGTCATGAGACGCCGCAACAAGTACTCGGTGTCCCCCGCCAAGAGACAGCGCCGCTACTAACCCGCCCTCACGGCGGCCACTAACCCGCCCTCACGGCGGCCACTAACCCGCTCACGGCGGCCACTAACCCGCCCGGCCAAGAGGCAGCGCGGCTACCAACCCGCCCTCACGTCCGGGTGAGCGCTCGTCGGCTCCCCGCTCAGCTGCCCGCTGGCGCTCTGCTCCGGCGGAAGGGCCTTTGGCTCCTTGGGCATCTTCGCCTCCGCAAGCAGCTGCTCGGTGCGCCGCCGATCGCTCACCCTCATTAGGAGGCTCACCCTCATTGGGGATCGGTCGTGTCAGCTTTCCAATGCTAGGGCGGC
>JAXDJL010000310.1:0-5151 GCA_034665685.1 Actinomycetota bacterium
CTGAAGACCGCTGGGATCGGCGGCGGCTGGCTCGTCGCCGCGCTTCTCGTGTTGGTCAACGCGCTGCTCTTGGAGGCGGTCCTCGCGGCCCGCGATAGATCATGGAGGCCCTGCCTCGCCGCTGCGATGGTCCTCTTGGGGGTTGCTGCGGCGCCCCTCTTGGTGTCCACCCCCAGCGCAGACGGCCCTTCGCTCCGCGTCGCTATCGTGCAGGGGAACGTGCCCGACACGGAACCCTCCTTCGAGAAGGATCTCCGGATACTCGAGAGCCACGTGGCCCGGACGAAGGAGCTCGCCGGGAGCCAGATCGACCTGGTGGTGTGGCCGGAGAGCTCGGTGGGGATCGACCCCTTCCGTAACCCAGACGTGGCGGCGAGCATGAGCGAGGCGGCGGACGCCGTGGATGCCCCTTTGATCGTCGGAGGCAATCTCGACATCGACGACGAGCGCTACCAGGTGATGGCCTACCTCGTGGAGCCGGGGCAGGGGATCGTCGAGCGGTACCAGAAAACCCACCTCGTGCCCTTCGGCGAGTACGTGCCGGGTCGCCGGTTCCTCGACTGGCTCCCCATCTTGGATCAGGTGCCGAGGGACGCCGTCGCCGGAAAAGAGAGGACGCTCTTCCACCCTGGTGGGGGAGCGGTCGCCCCGGTGCTGTCCTTCGAAGGGGACTTCGGCTCACTCGTTAGGAGGCGCATCGCGGACGGGGGGAGGTTGCTCGTCGTCGCGACGAACACCTCGACGTGGGGCCACTCGTGGGCGTCGGCGCAGCACGCGGCGTTCAGCCAAGTGCGCGCTGCCGAGAACGGAGTGTGGGTGGTGCACGCTGCGCTGAGCGGTATCTCCGAGTTCATCTCACCGGACGGCACGGTCACCGCGAAGGCGGGGCTCTACGAGCCGGCAACCCTCATCGAGGACCTTCGTTTCGCCGGGGACATCACGTTCTACGCGCGGAGCGGCGACTGGTTCCCGCTGGGTGCGCTCGCAGCATCCGTGCTGTGGCTGCTCTGGGTAACCGTCACCGCCAAACGCCGAAGTAGCGTGACCTGATGGCCGTCGACCGTCCCGCGGATAGCGCGCAAGCGCTGGTCATCGTTCCCACGTTCAACGAGAGCGAGTCGATCGGCGAGGTGGCGCGCCGGCTGTTCGACGCGGCAGAGGATGCAGTCGACCTCTTGGTGGTCGACGACGCGTCACCCGATGGCACCGCCGAGCTCGTGCGCGCGCTGGCCGGCGGCCCACACGGCATCCATCTTCTCGAACGGCCGGCCAAGCTTGGACTGGGCACCGCGTACGTAACCGGGTTCCAGTGGGCGAGGGAGCGCGGGTACCGCGCCGTCGTCGAGATGGACGCCGACCTCTCGCACGACCCCCGGGACGTGATGCGATTACTCGAAGGTCTCGACGATGCCGATCTGGTGATCGGCTCTCGGTACGTGCAAGGCGGAAGCGTCGAGAACTGGGGGCCGTTCCGAAGGAAGCTGTCCGCTCTTGGGAACTGGTACGCCCGATCGATGCTCCGCTTCCCGGTCAGAGACTCGACCAGCGGCTTCCGCGCGTATCGCATGGAGCTCCTGGGCGAGGAGCAGCTGCGCGGGGTCTCGTCCCACGGCTACGCGTTCCAGATCGAGATGACCCGCCGGGTCTTCCGGCGAGGAGCTCGCATCACCGAGATCCCGATCACCTTCATCGAGCGAGCCACCGGTCAGTCCAAGATGAAGAGCCGCATCATCGTCGAGGCGATCCTGCGCGTCACACGCTGGGGCCTCGCCGACCGCTTCGGCCGCGGGCGCTCGGGACGGACGGAGCCCTAGCTGCGGATCCAGACCTGTCGCGAGACCGACGGGATCGCTCCGTCGGAGTGCTTCGCGTTGACGAAGAGCATGTAGGGGCCTGGAGGAGCCACGTTGCCGGACGGCGGGGCGATCACCTGGAGAACGCGCCCGTGCGAGCTGACGACCGGAAGCACGACGGTCCGCTGATCGCCGTCGACGAGGTGCGTGTTCGTGGGATTCCGGACCAGCACGACGCTCTCGATGTCCGACGCGGGACGATCCGTGGTGATCTTCAGCGTCGCTCCGTAACCGACCTCCCGCGGAGCTTTTTCGATGCTCGGCCGCGGGCCCCGGAACAGATAGGGCGGGCTGAAGATCTCGAAGCTCGGGTCGCGGCCGTCGTTCGGAGAGAAGCCGCCGGGGATCGTCATGTTCTTCCCGTACAAGGTCGAGATCGGTGCGTGACCTCCGACGAGCACGCGGCCGTCGGGGAGCAGCGTGGCGCTGTTGTGGTACGTCCGCTCGTGCGGAGAGGAGGCGAGGGGCGTCCACGTCTCCGTCTTGGGATCGAACAACTCAGCCTGCGTCGTTGCGAAGCCCGTGCCGGGCGCGACTACCTCGTCGCGATCCGCCCCCGAGAACGCGATCACCTCGCCGGTGGGAAGCGGGATCGCGGTCGAGTACCAGCGCGACTGATTGAGGTTCGCGGTCGCCCTCGTCGCGACCTCGTCCGCGGCGCCGGTCGTCACCGTGGTGATGGCGCTCGTGGGAACCGAGACGTAGCTGCCCGGAGGCGTTCCGACCGTTCCGCCGGCCGATAGGAACTCAGCCTCGCTGTAGTCGCCCTTCTTGTCCGGCCGGAGCGGGAGCATGATCGAGAAAGAGGATCCCCGGAAGCCCGGCGTGAGGGTGCCGAGCCCGGCGAGACCCAGATCGGTCCACGACTTCGTCTTGGGGTCGTACTCCGCCGTCATGTTCCACAGAGCCTCGTCGTAGGACTGCCCGGCGGGGTTGAAGGTCTGCCCGCCCGCGTTGAAGAAAACCTTCCCGTTCGGAAGGAGGTGAAGGCGCGGGTAGAGGGGGAGTGAACGGTCGGCGGCGGCGCCGTTGTACGTCCACTTGTCCTTCTGAGGGTCGTAGGTCTCCGTCTGCTTGACGTTCATTCCGGAGTCTGCCGGGTGACCCGGGTATACGGGTTTCAGCAGCTTCTGCACGCCGCTGGCGATGAAGATGTCGCCGGTGCCGAGCGTCACCATGGTCGGGTACCAGCGGCCGTAGTGCATGTCGGCGCCCTCTTTCCAACTGTTGGACGCCGGATCGTAGATGCGCGTGTTGCGAAGCCCCTCGAGCTCGGCGACGCCGAAGGGGGCACCGTCGGCACCGGGATCGTCGTAATAGGCGGTTCCGCCGGACGCGAGAACGGAGCCGTCGGCGAGCATCGTCAGGTCGGAACAGAAGAGGGCGCCGTCGTTGTACTTCTCAGTCGAACTGAGTCCGGGGATGAGCGGTTCGTTCGCGTAGCCGTCGGGGTTCGCGCCACCGTCGTTCACCGCGGGCTGAGTCCAACGAGGCTCGGCTCCCGCGAGATCGAGGATCCTCGTCTGGTCGTTGATCGAGACCTTGCCGAACTCCGCGGCGATGCCGTTCTTCACGTTCTCGGTTCCCTCGAGGGCGTTCCAGTAAAGGATCCGGCCGCTCGGCAGAACCGCGATGCTCCCGGCCGCCGGCTTGCACTCGAGATGACCGTCGTGATCCTCGATGCATTTGTCCTTGGTGTCGGTGCCCTTGATGGTTGGTTCCGAGAAAGCGGGGGAGAAGCGGCCGAGGTTCGCGGTTGCGCCCGTTGCCGGTTCGGTTACCGGCCCCAGGGCCGCGATCAGTATCGCTACGAGGGTGAGGGCCAGCAGGTGAGGGAGAGAGAGGTACAGACGACCAGCCGTTCGTGACGGTCCCATCGACGTTCCTTCCGCCGGGCGCGAGCGCACGCCGCTCGTGACTCCTTGGAGGATTCGGCGCCGGGAGCTTGAACTCCTTCCCACGCCCGGGCGATCAGCCCGTGAGGCTCGGGTCCCTTTCGACCACGTCGCCCAGCACCTCGTCGATCCTCCGGAGAACGTCGTCATCCAGCTTGATACCCGATGCCTTCACGTTCTCCGTGACCTGCTCGGGCCGGGTCGCACCCACGATCGCGGCCGAGACGTTGTCGTTGCGGAGGACCCAGGCAAGGGCGAGGTTGGCCATCGATATCCCGAGGTCGTCCGCTATCGGACGAAGGTTCTGCACTGCGGTGAGGGTCTTGTCCGACAGGAACTCGGTATGGATCCCATTCCCATACGCCCCCCGGCTTCCCTCGGGCATCGGCTCGCCCGGCTTGTACTTGCCGGTCAGCACGCCCATCGCGAGAGGGGACCAGACGATCTGCCCGATGCCCTCCTTGCGACACAGCTTCATGACCTCGGCCTCCGGCACGCGCCACAGCATCGAGTATTGAGGCTGGCTCGAGATGATGCGATCGAAGCCCCTCCGGTCGGCGATCTCGAGCGCAGCGGCGATCTGATCCGCCGTCCATTCGCTGATCCCGACGTGAAGCGCCTTACCCGAGCGGACGAGATCCTCGAACGCTCTCATCGTTTCTTCGAGGGGTGTCTCGAAGTCGTAGCGGTGCGCCTGATAGAGGTCGACATAATCGGTTTGGAGGCGCCCGAGGGAGGCCTCACAGGACTCCATGATGTGCTTGCGCGACAGGCCCCGGTCGTTCGGCCCCCGATCCATCGGCCAGAAGGTCTTCGTCGCGATCGAGTAGTAGGAACGCCGAACCCCTTTCAGAGCGCGCCCCAGGATGGCCTCCGCCTTGCCCCTCTCGTAGATGTCGGCGGTATCGAAGAGAGTGATGCCGGCGTCCAGCGCGGCGTGAACGCAACTTTGCGCGGCGTCCTCCTCGACCTGGCCCCCGTGAGTGATCCAGTTGCCGAGGGCGATCTCGGAGATCCTGAGACCCGAGGCCCCCAGGTGGCGATACTCCATGCCTCAACACTAAGGGGCGGGGCGTGGTTCACGAACGGCCCGGAGGGGAAAGGTAGGGGGGTAGGCACGAACGTTAATGGAAGGAGTTCACATGGGCACCGAGGACAAGGCAAGCAACAAGATCGATGAGATCAAGGGCAAGGCGAAGGGCGCGATCGGCGACGCCACGGACAACAAGGACCTCGAGGCAGAGGGCCGCAAGGACGAAGGCAAGGCGAACCTCAAGCAGGCCGGCGAGAAGGTCAAGGACGCTGCGCGCGGAGTGTTCGGCGACAAGTAGCAAGCAACTGCGAGATCGACGGGCGGGGGGCCTCATGGCCTCCCGCCTTTTCGCGCAGAGGATCGCGCCCCA
>JAXDJL010000311.1:0-4213 GCA_034665685.1 Actinomycetota bacterium
CTGTTCGACGCTGCGGATGAGGACGTCGGGACCGGCGGACCGGATCTGATGCGCGGGATCTTCCCAACGGTGGTCGCGATCTCCGATGCAGGAACCATTGAGATCGCAGAAGACGTGATCCGCCGTCTGTTCGAAGAGCTGATCGCCGAGCGGCGCGACGAGATGCGTCGCCCCGAGACCCACACCGTCGACGTGCGACGGCCTGAGGTGGAGGAATAGCCATGGCGACCCCGTACTACGTCTCTCCCGAACAGCTCATGAAGGACAAGGGCGACTACGCCCGCAAGGGCATAGCGCGCGGTCGCTCGGTCATCGCTCTGGAGTACGTGGACGGCATCCTGTTCATCGCAGAGAACCCGTCCGTCACGCTGCACAAGATCTCCGAGATCTACGACCGCATCGCCTTCGCAGGCGTTGGAAAGTTCAACGAGTTCGAGCAGCTCCGGATCGGCGGCATCCGCCTGGTCGACGTGAAGGGTTATTCCTACTCGCGCGAAGACGTGACCGCCAAGAGCCTCGCGAACGCTTATTCGCAATCCCTCGGAAACATCTTCACGTCCGAGGTGAAGCCCTACGAGTGCGAGATACTCGTGGCGGCCGTAGGAGACACCCCAGAGAACAACGAGCTGTTCCACATACTGTTCGACGGGTCGGTGACCGACCGCCAGGAATGGGTTGCGATGGGTGGTCAGGCAGAGGCCCTCGGCACCTACCTCAAGGACAAGTTCCCAAAGAAGACGCCCTCGTTCGCCAACGCGCTCAAGCTGGGCCGCGACGCCCTCGCCTCCGTTGAGGGACGCGAGGTCGGCAAGCTCGAGGTGGCCGTTCTCGATCGCACCAGGACCCGGCGCAAGTTCCGGCGGCTCACGACCGACGAGCTCGCCAAGCACCTATAGGGGGGCAGATGACCGACAAGAAGGGCGAGTCGCTGGAGACTCAAGCCGAGGAGGCGTCAAAGGACGCGAACGTGACGATCGACGAGCCCACGGCTCCGGCCCTCGACACCGAGCCCGACCCAAGCACCGAGTGGGAGAAGGCCGGCGACGGCTCCCGCACCGCCGACTCCTCGGACGACACGGACGACGATTCCGGACAATCGTAGGTTCTAGCCCCTACCCGCCCTATCCTGGTTTTCGTGGATAGACGGATCTTCGGCACCGAGAACGAATACGGCGTCACCTGCACGTTCCGCGGGCAGAGACGTTTGTCTCCGGACGAGGTCGCCCGCTACCTGTTCCGCCGGGTCGTGTCGTGGGGGCGCTCCTCGAATGTCTTCCTCGAAAACGGCGCACGCCTCTATCTAGACGTCGGCTCTCATCCCGAATACGCCACGCCCGAGTGCGACACGGTCTACGACCTCGTCGTCCACGACAAGACGGGCGAGCGGATCCTCGAAGACCTCTTGAAGGCAGCCGAGGCGCGCCTTCGGGAAGAGGGGATCTCCGGCGACATCTATCTTTTCAAGAACAACACGGACTCGGCCGGCAACTCCTACGGGAGCCACGAGAACTATCTCGTCTCGCGCTACGGCGAGTTCGGCCGGCTCTCTGAGGTGATGATCCCGTTCTTCGTGTCCCGGCAGATCTATGCGGGGGCCGGCAAGGTGCTGCAGACCGCCCGAGGCGCTCTGTACTGCATCTCGCAGCGCGCCGAGCACATCTGGGAAGGCGTCTCCTCCGCAACGACGAGGTCGAGACCGATCATCAATACGCGCGACGAGCCGCACGCCGACGCCGAGAAATACAGGCGCCTCCATGTGATCGTCGGAGACTCCAACATGAACGAGTGGGCGTCCTACTTGAAGATCGGTGCGACGGCCTTGCTGCTGCGGATGGTCGAGGAGGGTGTCCAGATCCGCGACATGACTCTCGAGAACGCGATCCGTGCGATCCGAGACATCTCACGAGACACCGAATGCAAGCGAAAGGTGCGACTCGGTAACGGGCGCGAGCTGTCCGCCCTCGATATCCAGAAGGAGTACTTGGACAGAGCTCTGAAGTGGGTCGACCAGCGCGACGACCCCGTGATGAAAGAGATCGCAGCCATGTGGGAGCACGCTGTCGTGTCTCTCGAGGAGGACCAGGATCGCTTGATCCGCCAGGTCGACTGGATAGCGAAGCGCCACATCATCGAGAAGATGAGAGAGCGGAGCAAGATCCCTCTCACGCACCCCAAGGTCGCGCTGATGGACCTTGCGTATCACGACGTCAACCGGCGTAGGGGCTTGTACTACCTCCTTGAACGCCGAGGCATGGCGGAGCGCATGTGCGACGAGAAGGACATCGAGCAGGCAAAGTTCGACCCTCCCCAGACCACCCGAGCGCGTTTGCGCGGCGAGTTCATCCGAGCGGCGAAGCGGAAGCGCCGCGACTACACGGTCGACTGGGTGCACCTCAAGCTCAACGACCAGGCTCAGCGAACGGTTCTGTGCAAGGATCCGTTCCGCGCCCACGACGACCGCGTTGCGAAGCTCATAGCGTCTCTGTAGATGGCTGCCTTCCGGACGTGCCGCGTCACCGAGATCATCGAGACATCGGACGACATCGTCAGGGCGAAGGTCGACTCGGACAACGGCCCGATCGAAGCGATCGGATGGCCCCGGATGCTCGGTTCCCTGTCGGAGGGGGACAGGGTTGTCGTGAACACGACGGGGCTGGAACTCGACCTCGGGACCGGTGGCGCCGGCTTCATCCTCTGGAACCTCGATGGAGACGGCGCCGTGGAGCCGGGGCCGGGGCACATCATGAAGATGCGCTACACGCCCTGGCAGACCGAGGTGCTGGCCGTCGACGCGCCGGAGAGCGCGCATCACGAGCGCCTGAAGGAGACCCGTTCGATCGCGGGGATGCCGGTCGTCGTGTGTGGGCTCCACTCGCAGGTGGCCGGAGCCGTCGCCGGCATCAAAGCCGCTAGACCCGCGGCGCGGATCGGGTACCTGATGACCGACGGAGCCGCCCTGCCGATCGGATGGAGCGATCTCGTCCGTCACCTCCGGCGAAGCGAGCTCCTCGACATCACTTGCACCTCCGGCCATGCATTCGGAGGCGAGCTGGAGGTCGTCAATGTCTACAGCGGCCTGGTGGCACTTCGCGAGATCGGCGAGGTGGACGCCGTCGTCGTTGCGATGGGGCCCGGGGTCGTCGGCACCGACACCGTGCTCGGCTTCACCGGCATCGAGCAGGGCCCGCTTCTCGATGCGGTGACGGCACTCGAGGGGGCCGCGATCGCGTGCCTTCGCATCTCGTTCGTAGATCAGCGGGAACGTCACCTAGGCATAAGCCACCACAGCCTGACGACCCTCGCGCTGGCAGCAAGGGAGCGGTGCACGGTCGTGATGCCCGAACTGCGCGACGAACGGCAGGAGCTCCTCCAGGATCAGTTGCGCGCGGCAGGCATCTACGACAGGCACGACGTCGTCGTGCGCGACGGGGGAGAAGGCCTCCGCCTCCTGGCCTCGAAAGGATTGAAACCGTCCTCGATGGGCCGCACGATCGACGAAACCCCGGAACTATTCGTTTCCGCATCCGCCGCAGGAGCTGAAGCCGCCTCTCGCCTCACCTAAGGCAACCAAAGGACGGTCCTACTTCGTCTCCTAGGAGCCATGAAGAGGACAAAGGGCAGGATCGGATGTACGGCCTTCGCTCTGCTGCTCACGTGTTGCGCTTGCAGCGGTCGAGAAGCAAGGCCCATCTCGCATGCGTCGCCTACGCCCGTTGTTTCTCCGTCTCCCAGTCCATCCATCACGCCGTTCCGCAAGCTGCACACGAGACCCCTGCCGGAACCGGTGAGGTTGCCGAAGCTTCCGGCATCGGGCTTCGCCCTGTCGATCCCCGGCGGGATCAGATTCCTCGATCTTGCCGGCAACAAGCTTGGAGAGCTCGACGGCTTTCACATCTACGGCGACTCCCTGTCGGATCATGGGCTCACCTTCGTCGATGGCCATCGCTTCCTCTATCGGATGCACCTGTCGCGGAGGCTCCTGCGACCACACCGAGTGGATCATGTTCGTGTTCGCCTGCAGAACGGCTACCGCCTCGTGCGGGAGCAAGGTGGGGCCCGCGTCGGACGTTGGGCTATCTACCTCCACCGGGAACGAGTGGCCGGTTTCCCAAGAAGGAGCTCTCCAGCGCTATCTCAGAACCGGTCTGTGGTTACGGCTCAGGACGCGCTCCACGAGGCACGCAGGAGCTTTCTCTTCGATACCGAGACCGGT
>JAXDJL010000312.1:0-3954 GCA_034665685.1 Actinomycetota bacterium
CTCCGCTTGAGCCCACGCGCTTCTGCCCACCGGCCGTTCCCGTCCATGATGATCGCGACGTGCCGGGGCAGCCTCTCGTCGGGGATCCCTTCCATGGGCTAAAAGCTAGACGCGCTGAGAGCTAAACGGCGCGCAGCAGTTGGAGGCTCCGGAGAGGCCGCTCCAGGTGGTACTCGGCGTAGCGCCTCAGGACCTGAGTGACCTCGGCCACGGCTTGCGCCTCAGCTACCTCCCCGAACTCCGCTCTCAGGAGCCTCGCCAGGAGCTCGAGGCGATCCGCCGCCAAGCGGAAGGCATCCGGGTCCTCGTTCCAGCACGACGAACAGATCACGCCCCCCATCGAGGCGCTGAAGGCGCCGAGACCACCCTCGCGGCCGCACCCGGCGCAGACCCTCAGCTCGGGGTGATAGCCCGAGATCGACAGGAGTTTCACGAGGAAGGCCGGGACCACCGTGCCCCCGCCGTGGCCCGGGCCGGCCAGAGCCTGGAGACCCTCGAGAAGGAGCGCATAAGTCGAGAAGGCCCGCTCCCGCTCGGGGGTGATCTTCTCCACGAGCTCGGCGAGGGCGGAGGCCGAAGTGAGGCTGTGCAGCTCCCGCCGGACCTCCTGGAAGTGGTCGAGGATGTCCGCCGAGGTGATCGTGTCGAGGTTCCGCCCCTTGTAGATCTGGAGCTGGACCCTCGTGAAGGGCTCGAGGCGACCCCCGAAGCGGCTCTTCGTCTTGCGGATCCCCTTCGCCACCGCCCGGACCTTGCCGTTCTCGCGCGTGTAGATCGTGAGGATGCGGTCCGCTTCCCCGAGCTTGATCGCCTTGAGGACGATCCCTTCGTCTTTATAGAGCCCCGGCATGAGGAACCAAGGCTAAGTCCGGGAACCTCCCACGCTCCGGCAATCCGAGCCCCCCATTCTCCGTAACAGGTTGGGGTGTTTCTGCGGGTTCTGGTTACAAAAGTGGGGCTTAGGCGAGGCCTATGCGGAGGTTTCCGATGGACTTGGTGTCGCCCTCGGAGCCGGTCCAATCGAACGTCACGCGCTGGCCGGGCCTCAGGAACCGGAACATGCTCGTGTCCATCGATTCGGGCGTCACCTCGTAGGTGATGACGCCGTCGTCCGAGATGAGCGTCCCGGTGCGGGTCAGCGAGTCGTACGTCTTGACGGTGGCTTGCGGCATTGGCTCCCTATTCCGAACGTGGCCACAAGGGGCCCCGGACCAGCCAGAAGGATAACGCGCCGAACCCGGCCAGGATGAGGAGGTCGACGAGCTGCCCGGATTGAAGCTGCCCGTCGAGCCCCGGCTTGAGAGCGTTGACCGCATAGGTCGAGGGCAGCGCTGCTCGGACCGGAGACAACCATCCCGGGATCTTGCTCGCGGGGAGTATCCCCAGGAACAAGACGGCCATCATCGCCAGGTTCGAGTACATCCCGGAGAGCTGCTCGTCGCGCGCTCCGAAACCGATGGCAACGCCGATACCGGCCAGCGCGAAGGACCCAAGCGCCCACACCGGGAGCGCCGGCCACAGCGCGGCGAGCGACAGATCGAACAACCGCGCGCCCAAAGTCGTAACGATGATCATTCCGGGAAGCGCGAAGAGAGCGAAAGACAACAGGACCGACGCGATGAACGCGCCGCGGGAAACCGGGAGCGTCGAATAGAAGTCGATGGCTCCGGTCTCGCGCAGTGACGCGACGCGCTGCGCGAGCATGACGATCGCGGTCATGGCTATCGCGAGGACGGCGGACCCGGCGACGATCTGGCGGCCGAAGCTGTCCACCTGCTCGGGCTCCATGACGGCCCGCATCAGAACCGCGATCCCGAGGGGCATCGCCGACGAGACGATGAGATACGGACGCCAAGCCGTGCGAACGCGCGTCAGCTGCATCTGAAACAGCACCAAGAACTTGCCCCATCTGCTGGTGGCCAGGCTCATCCGCCGCCCTCGGCTTCCACCATCGAGCGTCCCCCCATCTCGAGATAGACGTCCTCGAGCGTGGGAGTGATCAGCCGCAGGTCCTCGAACGTCTCGGATCCCTGGGAGGCAACGAGCTTCTCCAGAGTAGAGATGGCCTCGTCGGCCGCGACCCACACGCTGATGTGGCGGCCGCGGACCCGCGTCTCGCCCCCGAGGTCTGCCGCGATCGTGGCTGCGTCCGCGGCGGCTTGCTCGGCAAGGACGATCTCCAAGCGAGTCCGGTGAGCGAGCCCGGCCTTCAGCTCGCCCGGAGTGCCCTGCGCGACCACGCGTCCCTTGTCGAGGATAGCGACGCTGGAAAGCGCGCGCTCGGCCTCGGCCACGTCGTGCGTTACGAGGATCACCGTCGAACCCTCGCGGCAACGTTCGGCGACGAGATCCCAGATCCGATGCCGTAGCTCAACCGCTATGTCTGCGGTCGGTTCGTCGAGGATGAGAACAGGGAGCCGTGCCGCAAACGTCATCGCCAGTTGCGTAAGCCGGCGCTCGCCCCCGGAGAGCTTGCGTATCTGACGATCGACGAGGCCCGACAACTCGAGTCGCGCGACCAACTCTTCCGTCTCGGACGACGCGGCGCTCTTCCCGAGGCCGCGCAGCATCCCCGTCCAACGGATCGCCTCGGCCACCTTCAGCTCACCGAGCGAAAGAGAGCCCTGCGGGAGGTAGGCGACCGTGCGCGAGATGCGCCGGTCCCCGGACCTGCTCCAGCGAAGACGTTCGCCGAACAACTTGATCTCGCCCGACGTTGGGGTAAGCAGGCCCACCATCTGCCGAACGAGAGTTGTCTTGCCCGCCCCGTTGGGGCCGAGAAGCCCGAAGGCCTCGCCCGCCTCGACGGAGAACGTGATCCGGTCGTTCGCTAGAACTGAAGGCGACTCGTAGCGTTTCTGAAGCGACTCGACCTCGTACGCGTAAGCCATCAGTGTCCGAAACCAAGGCGCTCGAGCGCGTAGGAGTGCCGCTGCCAGTCCTTCTCGACCTTCACGCGCAGGTCCAGAAAGACCTTCACGCCGAAGAGCAACTCGATCTCCTCGCGCGCCTCGGTCCCTATGGCCTTGATGTTCGCGCCGCCTTTTCCGATCACGATGCCCTTCTGCGAGTCTCGCTCCACGAAGATGCTCGCGTGGATCTCCAGCAGCCCATCCTCCCGCTCTTCGTACTCCTCGGTCACCACGGCGACCGAGTGCGGGATCTCCTCTCGGGTTCGAGTAAGGATCTTCTCTCTAACGAGCTCCGCAACGAAAGTCGGCGGAGGCTGATCGCGCCGCGTGCCCGGCGGGTAATACGGAGGACCCTCGGGAAGCACGCCGAAGACGAGGTCGCGCAGCAGGTCGACTCCGTCACCCGCGCGGGCGGAGACGGGAACGAACTCCGAGAAGTCCCCGAGTCGGGAGGCCCCGGTCAACGCGGCGGCCACCTTTCCCTTGTCCATCACGTCGATCTTGTTGACCACACAGATGATCGGGCGCCCGGCGGCGCGCAGATCCTGCGCCACCTTTGCGTCACCCGTACCGATCCCCGCGCGCCCGTCGACCACGAACAGGGCAACGTCCACGTCGGACCACGCGGTGCGCACCACCTCGTTCAGTCTCTTGCCAAGCAGGTTGCGGGGCTT
Organism: Actinomycetota bacterium; assembly: GCA_034665685.1. GTDB lineage: Bacteria > Actinomycetota > CADDZG01 > CADDZG01 > WHSQ01 > JAUJNU01. Next base: position 3,587 of record JAXDJL010000312.1, read on the forward strand.
GTGATAGCCGGGCGTGTCGACGAGGACCACCTGCGCGCCGGGAGCCTCGACGATGCCCCTGATGGCCGTCCTCGTGGTTTGGGGCTTATCCGAGACGATCGCGACCTTGTCGCCGACGAGTGCGTTCACCAAGGTGGACTTGCCGACGTTGGGGCGCCCGACAATGGCTGCGAAGCCGGAGCGGAATGACGAGTCCGAGGAGCCCTCGCCGGCGTTACTCGGCAACGGTTTCCTCCGCCTGGGGAGCGCGGGTGATGACGACCTTCTGGATCCGGCGTCCCGTGACCCTCTCCGTGGTGAAGATGACCGAGTCGAAGCGCACGCTCTCGCCGGGCTCCGGCACGCGGCCGGTCAGCCCGAACACCAGG
>JAXDJL010000313.1:0-3226 GCA_034665685.1 Actinomycetota bacterium
TACTTTTTGGAGGCGGCAAGGTTTCGGTCGAAGACATCGTGACGAACAGCCGCTTCGCAACTTGGGAGATGGATCCGCAGATCGTTCGAGACCACGTCGCGGAGGTTGCGCCGCGCTCCTACCCAGAGCTCGTTGCGGCGACCTTCGCCGCTTACGCAAGATGGCGGAACAAGGAACGCTGGGGAGACAAGACCCCGGGCTACGCGACTTACATGCCGTACCTGCAGCGGATGTTTCCGAATGCGCTCTTCGTCCACATGATCAGAGACGGCCGGGAGGTGGCGGCCTCACTGCCGGAGCACAAGTGGGGGCCGCGAACGGCCGTCGGGGGCGCTTATTGGTGGCGCACGAAGGTTCGGAAGGCGCGTCGCGACGGCGCAAGGCTGAAGCCCGGAACCTACCTGGAGGTTCGCTTGGACGAGCTGATTGAGCGGCCCGAAGTGACGGTCAGCCTCGTTTGCGAGTTCCTTGCGGAGCCGTACGAAGCCGAGATGCTGGACTACCCCGACCGTTACAAAGGAAAGGAGATGGACCGAGGCACGCGGCACCTGATGAAGCCGCCGACCGCAGGCTTACGCGAATGGCGCCGTGGCCTCACGAAGCTCGACCAGCGGGCGGTTGAAGCGGTCTGCAGGCCGCTGCTGAGGGAGTTGGGATACGACGCTGCGCCCTTTGATCCCGTCGCGGGCGCGTATGCGAGGCTCCAGCGAATCCGAGAATTGATCGTGAGCGCTCCTACCGCGGTCTCGATGCGACTTCGACCCTCAACGAGGTCCTACTGAAGGCTCGACGCAAGCCCCACCGTGACGGGATCCTCGTCGTGTTCCCCGGGTATCAGGAGCGAGGCGGCCTGCAGAAACGGGCGCGGGATCTGATGCTCGCACTTGCCGAAACGCACGATGTTTTCGTATTGGCGTGGCGTCCTCGGGTGCGGCCGAGCGTGGCTCGCGACGGCAAGATAACGATCATCTCGCTACCTCGCCTTATCTCTCCGGGTGAAGGCGGGTCCGGCCTCGCATCGTTCCTCGATGCCGCCGGCATCATGGTCACCGGTGTTGTAGCGGCTGTGCTCTTGCGCAAGCGTTGGAAGAGCGCGTACGCCGAAGGGTTGAGCCCTGCGGGGGTCACTGCAGCTCTGGCCGGAAAGGTGCTGCGGCGCCGGGTCGTCCTCAACACCTGGCTGCCGGGCAAGTGCGGCAATGTCGCGAGGTTGATGGCATCGCCAACGTCCTCTTGGCAGCGTCGGATCTTGCGTCGCTGCACGGTCCTGTACGGCACGCTCGAGGTCGGGCGCGAGCTCAAAGCGGCGGGCTTCGAAGAGCGCACTATGCGGCAGCTCGATTGGGGAGTCGATCTCGACTACTACGCTCCTCCGTCGACGGCAGCACGCGAAGACGTGCGGAGGCGCCTCGGCTTCGCCGACGAGGTCGTTTGTCTTTACTCAGGCAGATTCGACCTCGCGCAGAAACGGCTCGACCTCTTGCTCCGCGCCTGGGGCGAGGCGGAGGTGGACAACGCCACTCTCGTGCTCGTTGGAGAAGGGAAGGACTCTGCAACGGTTCGAGCGATGTGTGCCGAAGTCGAACCTCGGCCGCGAGTCGAGGGTTGGGTTGCCGATGTGCGACCGTTCCTGGCAGCCGCCGACCTTTTCCTTCTCCCAACCAACGCCGAAAGTGGAGCGGCTTCTGTGCGCGAGGGGATGGCGATGAGGTTGCCAGGTCTCGTGTCTGCGATTCCTTCCTATTTGGAGATGGCGCCTGAGGGGGTCGAGCTTGTCGAGAACGAGGTCTCGGCGTGGGTCGCGGCACTTCAACGCCGGTGCACTACAACACGCGATCGTTTGGCAGCGGATGGCGAGAGGGCTCGCTCGTGGGTTCTGCAACGGGCTCATGAGCGTGACGCCTTCGAGCGTGTGCGGTCCTTACTGGGGTGACGGTCAGGCTTGCATGGTTTGCCTAGCAGTCTTCAGAACATCTGCCAGGAGGTCGGCGCTGGTGGCGCTCTTGAGCGCCGCCTCCCGTAACTGTGGCACCAGCGCTTCCCTCACCTCTTGGCGGCGACCGTAGACGTCGGCGACGACGCGGGGGAGCTCCTCTTTTACCCGATCGGGTCTAACCACCAGCGATGGCTGTCCCAGTAATTTGAAGATGCCGACGACCTTTACCTCGTGAGCGATCGCCACGACCGGCGTCCCCGCCAGCATCGCCAAGATTCCCGCGTGCAGGCGGCCGGCGATAACGAGGTCGAGCTCGCGGTAGAAAGCGACGAGCTCGGAGTGGGTCATCCCCTCCGGCTCGATGCTCGCTCGATCCGCGTGACGCATGTGGCGGTATACGGCCGCCGTCATCTCCGAGTCTTGCGAGACTTGCGGCGCGAACACGATCGTTCCACCGAGTCGATTCAGTACCTGATCGAGCGCCGCCGCCATCGTCCGGGCGTCCCGCTCCCTGTCCGCTTTTTCAGAGACGGAGCCCGGGAGACCGCCCCACCGCGCAGCTACTCCGAGGACGGGTCGATCCGATGATGAGACCCGCTCGAGAGCCCTTCTTACTGCTGGAGAAGCGTAATCGACCTCGTCGAAGAGGAACACCGAGTCGGGAACCAGGTGCATGCGTGAGGGCTCGACGCCAAGATCTCGGAGTCGCCGCACCGACGCCTCTTCGCGAACCATCATGCATTCCACGTCGCGAAAGGCGTACCTCGCCATTGAATTGTGGACCTCTGACGGGAAGGGTCCGTAAGAGTTGGGATAGATGACTCGAGGGAGGTTGAGGGCGCGAGCGATTCTCAGGACGGGGATGTTCTGCATCCAGTAGTCGTGTTCGAGACTCGGTGCTCCGATATACCCGCCGGGAGCACCCAGAACGAGGTCTGCCCAGTCCAAAGCGTCGATCGTTGCCTTGAGACGGCTGGGCATCAAGAGGTTGATCCGTTGATGCAATCGCGCGGCCACGAAGATCCGAACTCTCAGGCTCGTCACGAACAGCCTCGTTTGCGCCGCGGTTAGCAAGGGAGCAAATGAACCCACTCGAAGGAGCTTGGCCAGTCGTTGCAACAGCCGAGAATGGATCGCGCGCGTCCCCATCCGCCGTGGGGCTAACTTTCGCACGAAGGTTCCGCCGAAATGGGCTGCGTCGGACTCCGGGTTCGGCGACGTGAAGATGAACTGTGCCTCGGGGAATCTCGAGCGCACCGATGCAACCATCGCGTCGACAAGGGCAGCGTC
>JAXDJL010000314.1:0-2900 GCA_034665685.1 Actinomycetota bacterium
CTGGTGAGCCGAGTCGAGTTCGGCTCGGGAGCGGTGGCGCTGAGGTACGAGCCGAAAGGGTAGCCGCCATCCAAGCGGAGGGCGTGGGACTCGAACCCACAAGTCCTTGCGGACAACGGTTTTCAAGACCGTCCGGTTGCCAATTACCGTAGCCCTCCGCCGGCAAGGCTAGCGGGCGCAGACGCTAGGCGCTGCCCGCGGGCTCCAAGCGATCGAAGCCCGTGTAGGGGCGAAGTGCCTCTGGGATGAGAACGGTTCCGTCAGCCTGCTGATGGTTCTCGAGCAACGCCACGATCGTCCGGCCCACGGCGCAGGCGGTTCCATTGAGCGTATGGACGAAGCGCGTGCCTTCCTTGTCTCGGAAGCGGATCTGCAAGCGCCGCGCTTGGAAATCGGTCGCGTTCGTCGCCGATGTCAACTCGAGGTACCGCTTCGCCCCCGGAAGCCACGCCTCGTGGTCAACCTTCTTGGCAGCTGAACCACCCAGGTCGCCTGCGGACATGACGAGCACGCGGTAAGGGATCTCGAGAGCCTGCAGGATTTTCTCTTGGTTAGCGCGGATCGTGACGTATTCGTCCCACGAGTCGTCGGGGTGTGTGAACGAGAACTGCTCGACCTTGTCGAACTGATGCACGCGAATGAGGCCCTTCGTGTCTTTGCCGTAGGAGCCGGCTTCGCGACGGAAGCTCGACGAGAACCCTGCGTACCTGACCGGGAGACGCGCCTCATCGAGCACTTCCTCCGAATGCATCGCCGCAAGCGCTACCTCCGAGGTGCCGACGAGATAGAGGTCATCGCGTTCGATCCGGTAGTACTCGTGCTCTTCGGCCGGCAGGAATCCGGTACCGAACATCGCGTGTTCGCGGACGAGCACCGGCGTGATCACCGGAGTGAAGTTGTGCTCGATGAGATAGTCGATGGCGAACCGCACGAGGGCAAGTTCCAGGACCACGCCCTGTCCGATCAGGTAGACGAACCGGCTCCCGGAGGTCTTCGCTCCACGCTCCGCGTCGAAGATGCCCAGCCTCTCGCCGAGGGCAACGTGATCGAGTGGCTCGAAAGCGAACTCCCGCTTCTCGCCAACCTCGCGCTCCACGACGTTCTGATCCTCCGTGAGTCCGTCGGGAACCGACTCGTGCACGAGATTCGGCAGGAAGGCGGCGGCGCGCTGGAAGGCGGCCTCGGCCCCCTCGAGCTCGGGCTCCAGTTCCTTGAGGCGATCGGACAGCTCTTTGGCTTGCGCGATCGCGGCGGGACGTTCCTCCGGAGGCGATTGACCGATCGCCTTGGAGGCGCGGTTCTGTTCCGCCCTCAGCTTCTCGACCTCCTGCAGGAGCGAGCGGTGACGGCGGTCGAGTTCTAGAACCTCGTCCAGCGCCGGCACTCCCCCGCGCCGGGCGTAGTTCGCACGCACCAGATCGGGTTGCTCGCGCAGCAGCTTGAGGTCGATCATGTGAGGCTCAGCGGGAGGCTGCGGTGCGCTGCTCGGCGCGTCCTTCGCCGGCCGCCGCGCCGGCGATCGCCTCTCGCTCCTCTTCCGACAGGTTGTGCTCGGACGTCAGGTTGGAGACGGGCTTCGCGTAGGTCCGGGTCTCGGTCCGCCCATTGATAGACGTGATGACGATCCCGTCACCGTGATCGTCGAGCAGGGCGCATGAGAACGACAAGCGGCCACCCATGTCCTCGAACGCGTCGTACCGAACGAGATTGAAGCGCTGCATAGCGAACCGGCCGATAGCGGCCTGCTCCTGCTGTGCGGCGACGATCTCATCGATGCGCTTGTTCATCGCGCCGAGCTGCTTAACGGAGCGGCTGACCAGAGCCACTACGTCTCGCTCCTCGCCTTCTCCACGCAGAAGAACGTATTCACGACGGAGACGTCGCAGTCTCATCGCAAGGAACAAGGTCACGAGGAATACGAGGAAGGTAACGCCGGCTACAACGGCCAGAGCGAGCGTCGTTTGATCAGAGGAAAGGTCCGGCACGATCAGCCACTCTACACTGGTGGGTATGCGCCCAGAGGAATTGAAGGAGCTGCTCAAGGCCACGAAAAGCGGCGAAACAACGGTCGACGAGGCTCTCTTGACGTTGCGCCGGTTGCCGGTCGAGGACCTCGGTTTCGCCCGCCTCGACACCCACCGCGAGCTGCGTCAAGGACTCCCGGAGGCCATCTACGCGGAAGGCAAAGAGGCATCGGAGGTCGTGGCGATCGCCGAGCGGCTCTTGGAGCGCAACTCCTCCCCGGTGCTCGTGACGCGGACGCCCGAGCTCACTGCCGATGCTCTCGTCCAGAAGTTCCCCGACGCGCGCCACCACTCCAGATCACGCTTGGTCGTCCTGGGCGGAGCGAGGATCGCGCCGTCCAAACCTCGGCTGGGGCTGGTGACGGTGGTCAGCGGCGGGACGTCCGATCTGGCGGTCTCAGAGGAGGCCGCCGTCACCGCGGAGACCTTCGGCGCGGAGGTTCAGCGCATCACGGACGTGGGAGTCGCGGGGGTTCACCGCGTTCTCGCGGTCCAGGAGAAGCTGCAGCGATCGGACGTCATCATCGTCGTCGCGGGGATGGAGGGAGCGCTGGCCAGTCTCGTCGGCGGCATCGCGGCTGCTCCGGTCGTTGCGGTCCCAACGAGCGTTGGTTACGGCGCCTCGTTCGAGGGCCTGGCCGCCCTTCTCGCGATGCTCAACTCTTGCGCGGCAGGAGTAGTCGTGACCAACATCGACAACGGTTTCGGCGCGGGAGTGTTCGCTCTGCGGCTGCTGATGAACCGGGCCGAACGATGAGTCGGAACGTCCTCTATTTCGATTGCTTCTCGGGAGCATCGGGCGACATGATCCTGGGCGCGCTCATAGACCTCGGAGTTCCCGTCGAGTTGGTGCGCGAGAACCTGAGCCGGCTTCGC
>JAXDJL010000315.1:0-8205 GCA_034665685.1 Actinomycetota bacterium
CCTTCGATCACGTAGGTCTCGAGGCGTGCGCCGTTGTTGACGTCCACTACGTGAACCTGTTCGAGCTCGAGCAGGCCGGCCGCGTCCATGAGATCGCGGTCGATCGTGATGCTTCCCCTGTAGTCGACGTTGGCCTCCGTGACGGTGGCTCTATGTATCTTCGACTTCATCATGATCCGGTGCATCTGACATCCCTTCCTTGTGTGGTGGTCAGCGGACGTTCTCGCCTCGGGCTTCGACCGATAAGTTGTCGATCAGACGCGTTTTCCCCACGCGTGCGGCGACGACGAAGAGCACATCGCCGGCGCCCGCAGGTTGCAGGGTGACGGGGTCAACCGCCTCGAAATAGTCGAGCTGGACTTCTTCTGCAGCCTCGATCGTTTCCCTGCCCGTGGCTGCGGCTTGGAGCGGGTCACCCGTCTCCTCGAAGGCGGCTTTGGCCTTCTCGAGCGAGCGCCACAGAGCCAGCGCCCGGCTCCGCTCCTCACCCGAGAGGTAGGCGTTGCGACTGCTCAAGGCGAGCCCGTCGGGCTCCCTCACCGTGGGGCAGACGACGATCTCGATGGGGAAGCCGAGGCCTCGGACCATCTGCTCGACGACTACTGCCTGTTGAGCGTCCTTCTGCCCGAAGAAGGCGAGATCCGGCCTCACGAGATTGAAGAGCTTCGCCACGACCGTAGCGACGCCGTCGAAGTGGCCCGGGCGAGAGACGCCCTCCAGGATGTCGCCGATCGATCCGACGGTGACCTTCGTCTCGTTACCACCGGGATACATCTCTCGGGTCGTGGGGAGGAACGCTGCGTCGACGTGCTCTTCTTCTGCGAGCGCAAGGTCCCTCGCCTCGTTCCGCGGATACGCCGCGAGGTCTTCAGAAGGGCCGAACTGGAGGGGATTCACGAAGAGGCTCATGACAACGCGATCCGAACGTTCCTTGGCTCCACGGAGCAACGAGAGATGGCCCTCGTGCAAGGCCCCCATCGTCGGGACGAGACCAATCGAGCCGCCGGCTTCTTCCTTTAACCATCCGTCTAGCTCGCGCGTGGAACGAAGGACCTTCACCGATCGGCCTCCGATGAGAACGGGGCCAGCACCTCTGCGATGTCACCGGCCGAATCAGTTTCGATGCGGTCGGCGGACAGCGCCGCGCTGAGGATCGAACGGACCGCGAGAACGTACGCGGGCAGCAAGGACGGCGCGCGCTCGTCGAGGGCCTCGAGATGCATCCGTATGGTGCCGACGTCTCCACGAACGACCGGGCCGGTCAACGTAGCTCCGCCCCCGCCACCTGCGCTCGCATTGGCCACCGCGCCCGCCGCCAGCGGCCCGAGCACCGCCTCCGGTTGATCGATGCCTATGGCGATCAGCATCGATTCCCCCAAGGCGAGCAAGGAGGCGATCCCATTCGAGGTCGTGACCGCCGCCGCGTGCCACATCGCGCGATCCTCTTCGGCGACCGGGACGGGAAGGCCGTCCAGCTCCTCGACGAAGGAAGCTGCCCAGGCTTCCTCTCCCCGGCTTGCGGTGACGCCCCAAGCCGAACCCGGCAAGCGTTCGATAGCGGTGTCGATGTCGGGACACGCCTGGACCGGATGCAACGCCGCCGCCGCACTGCCCGAACCGATGAGGGGTTCGAAGTAACGGATCCCAACGGCTCCCGCGAAATGGACGACGCGAATGGAGCCCGCGCTCGTCGCTCCCTCCAAAGCCATGGCGATCTGAGGGATGACGACATCGGATGTCCCCACCAAGATCGCATCGACGCTGGGGAGTGCATCCAGGGAATGCACGACCTGTGCGGCGGTAAGCCGGGCAGCTCGTTCGGCAGAGGCCACCGAACGGGAATAGACGGCGACGATCGAGTGGCCGCGCCTTCGAAGGAGGACCGAAACGGCGGTTCCGACGCTTCCCGCGCCGACGAGAGCAAAGCGGCTCGGCCGCTGAAACCTTCCGTGATCCATCTCTTTGTCGATCGCTCCAGTCCGCTGTGGGTACCGGTCGTCTTGTCTAAGTTTAGGGGAGGGGCCGTTGTACTGTTGCCTCAGGCTCCGAGACGACGAGCCCCCTCGCGGATCGTTCTGAGAAACGATCTTCCACTCGGAAGGAACCGATGCTGAAATTGCGCCGCCTGCCGCTGATAGCAGTCGTCGTCCTGGCCACTGCATCTCTGCCCGCGGCTCCTCTTAGTGCGAGCCAGGCTGCGACCGGGAGGCGAGCCACTCGCACGCTTCCTCCACTCAGCTCCGCGCCCCGCGACTCCCTCACGAGGGCCCTGGTTCGGGGAAACATCTCCGAGGCTCGCTATGCACTCGAGCGGGCCGTTTCCCTCTTCGACCGCGAGTCCATCTCTCTTCGCTACGGACGCGTATCGCCCGCTCCCACCGGCGAAGCAACGCTGTTGCTACGCGACCTGGCCGTTCGAGTGGAGCAGCTGGGTCCGGCCCAGCAGAGAACGGCTCGCCGGGTTCTGGCGCGGCCCACGGATGGCTCCAATCCCTTTCCGTCCGCCGACTATGGGAGCGCCAAGGCGAAGCACAAGTGCTCCAGGTCGTTCGCCCTTTGCTTCTTCTGGGCCGCGAAGGGACGCCATGCACCCAATCCCAAGGACTCGAACCCCTCGAACAACGTCCCCGACTGGGTCGACAAGACGATCAAGGAGTTCGAGAAGGTTTGGAGAGGCGAGGTCATCACCCAGGGTTACCGGCCTCCTAAGCGAGATAAGAGGTCCCGGCATCATGGACCGAACGGGTACACGGACATCTATCTCTCCGACTTGGGTGACGAGCAGGTCTACGGCTACTGCACCACCGACGACCCACACGCGGCTTACCTCGAGACGGATCGCTATCCCTACAGTGACGTCTCCGCGTATTGCGTAGTCGATGAAGACTTCTCGCGCACGCAATTCCCAGATAAGGACCCGGTGACGAACCTGCGGGTGACTGCAGCGCACGAGTTCTTCCACGCGATCCAGTTCGCCTACGACTTCTACGAAGACGCTTGGTTCATGGAAGGAACCGCCGTCGCGATGGAAGATCAGATCTACGACGGTGCCAACGACAACTACCAGTACCTCCCCGCCAGCCCTCTCGTTCAACCCGAGGTTCCCATCGACCGGTCGAGCAACGACTTCTCCACCGACGCATTCCTGAATCGTTACGGAGCCTGGGTTTTCTGGCGCTTCTTGACGGAGTACCTCACGGACGGGGGGGCCCGGGATCCGAAGGTCATCAGAGAGGTGTGGGAATACGCCGACGGCAGCCGTCACGGCCAGAAGAATCTTTATTCGCTCAAAGCGGCGGTCGCGGTGGCCAACGACCACGCCACCGACTTCCAGGATCTCTTCGCGGATTTCGGCGCGTTCGATTACATCGCCGATCTCTTCTACGAGGAGGGATCCGCCTACCAGCAGTACGTCAACTTTCAGTGCGCTCCCTCGAACTCGGGATGCACCACTTCGGACGGGGGCCGGCCACCCTTCACGGCCAAGTTCCTGATGGCTCCCAACACAACGAGTGGGCGTCGCACCCACAAGATCGACCATCTGGCCACGAGGTACGTCCAATTCACACCGGAGGGGGTGTCCACAGCAGCGACGCTCAACATCGACTTGGATGCCCCCGACCCTGACCGGGGTGGGATCGCGACTTTGCTCGTGTTCGAAGACACAGAAACGCCCTCCTTCTACCGGTTCACCCTCGACGAGAACGGCGACGGGACGCTAGTCGTCCCGTTCGGCACCGCGACGAAGGGCGTGCTCGTCCTGACGAACGCGAGCACCAACCTGAAATGTGGCAAGCAGCAGCCTCGGGTTTCGACCGCGTGCCAGGGTCTTCCCGAGGATGACGACGCGCCGTACGTCTACACGGCCACCTTGCTAGACCCTTAGGCGCCCGAGCTAACTAGAACGGCTCGAGAAGCTGCACGTCCCCTTCCGCCTCGTCGAGGGCATCCTCGTAGCGACTCCCCCACGGATCCGCGAGATCCGGGTCTATCTCGAGCAAGGGCACGAGCACGAAGTTCCTTTGGGAGAGGCGGGGGTGTGGCACCTCGAGGTCCGGCTCCGAAACCTTTTCATCGCCGACAAGCAGGAGATCGAGATCGATGACGCGCGGCCCCCACCGGATCGCGCTGGCGTCTCGTCCTAAACGTTGCTCGATCGACTGAAGCAACTCCAACAGGGGACGCGCTTCGAGCTCGGTCTCTATCCTGACGGCCAAGTTGACGTAAGAACGTTGGGGGGGCCCTCCGATCGGGGACGTCTCGTAGAGGCTCGATACCCCCGTCACGTCCAGGCCCTCGGTCGATCTCAGCTCTTCGACTGCGCGTCGAGCGAACTGAGCGCGATCGCCCACGTTCGACCCGATCCCGATCCATGCCGTCGTCATCGAAAGGCCCTCTCGATCCTCACTCCCACAGAACCCAGTTTCTCCGGGATCGGCGGGTTTACCTTCATCACTTCTACCGCAATCCCGGTGATTTTCGGGTAATCCTCCATGGCTCGGGCGATGCGCTCCGCCAGATGCTCCAGCAAGCTCGGTCGCATCCCTCTGATGAGATCGGCAACCGTCGTTGCGATGTCTCCGTAGTCCACCGTATCGGCGAGATCATCCGAAGCTCCCGCTGCGACCGTGTCCACCTGGAGATCCAGGTTCACGAGCAGCGTTTGAGGGACCGCCCTTTCCTCCTCGGTGACCCCGACATGGGCTTCGACCTGCAGATCCCGAATACGCACCAGATCCATCAGACGCGTTCGTCCTGCACGGCCTCGACCATGCGCACGGTGCGAACGGTTGCCTCAACGTCGTGGACGCGCACGATCCGAGCTCCCTTCCACACGGCCAGCGCCACGGTCGCCGTCGTACCCTCCACGCGCTGGTCTTCCGGAAGGTCCAGAACCGCACCGATGAAGGATTTGCGCGACGTCCCCGCGAGGACGGGGAACGGAAGTGACGTGAACTCCTCGAACCGCTTCAGCATCGTGAGATTCTGCTCGGGATCCTTCGCGAACCCGAAGCCGGGATCCAGAACGATGGAACCGTGCCCAACCCCAGCGCGTTCCAACTGCTCCGCACGAAGTTCGAGGAAGTCGCGAACGTCGCGCACGACGTCGCCATACTCCGTGAGGGCGCGCATGGTGGCCGGCGTTCCTCGCGAATGCATGATGATGATCGCGGTTCCCATCTCGGACGCGGCGGCGTCCACCGTCTCATCACCGGCTTCTCCCGATGTGTCGTTGATGATGACGGCACCGGCATCAACCGCCTTGCGAGCGACGGCCACCTTGCGTGTGTCGATGGCGATGGCTGCTTCGGTTTCCGCGTGAAGGCGCCGGATGACGGGAATCACGCGCCGGAGCTCTTCCTCTTCCGGGACATCGTCGGCACCCGGTCTGGTGGACTCTCCCCCGACGTCGATGATCGACGCTCCCTCTTGCACCATCTCGAGCGCGTGCTTCACCGCCGCGTCAGGGTCCAGCCATAGCCCGCCGTCCGAGAAGGAATCCGGAGTCACGTTCAGCACACCCATGATCGCCACGCGATCGAGCGCAAGCTCCAGACCGCGACCGCTGAGGATCAATGGAAGATGAGACCCATGGCCTCCGCGCGAGTGGCCTCCGAGCGCCGGAACTGGCCCCGCACGGCCGACGTGACCGTCTTGCTTCCGGGCTTGCGAACACCTCGCAGGCTCATGCAGAGGTGTTCGGCCTCGATCACGACCAGGACGCCACGCGGGTCCAATGCCTCCTCGAGGGCGTCGGCGATCTGCGTCGTGAGACGCTCTTGTACCTGAGGTCGCTTCGATAGCACATCAACCAGACGGGCCAGCTTCGAGAGGCCGGTGATCTGGCCCTGCTCGTTGGGGATGTACGCGATGTGAGCCTTGCCGATGAAGGGGATGAGATGGTGCTCACAAATCGAACCCATCGCGATGTCCTTGACCATCACCATCTCGTCGTGACCCGCCTCGAAAACGACCTGCAACTCGTCTAGCGGATCTTTGCCCAGGCCGGAGAAGAGCTCGGCATACATGTCGGCAACGCGTTCGGGCGTGTGAACGAGGCCGTCGCGGTCGATCTCCTCGCCGATGCCCTTGAGGATCTGTTGGACGCTCTCGATCAAGAGCTCTCTATCCATCGCGAAAGAGTAAAGCGGTAAGGACTACGCCTCTCCCAAACGGGGCTTCGGCGTGGGACGGCTTCGGCGCTTGCGCTCCTCGGAACCTCCCGAGGCCGGTGGATCGGCGGCCGGACGGTCCCTGTCCTCGCGGCGGATGCGCGTCCTCTCGAGGGGATTGTTCGGCGACTGCTTCGCCACCTCGGCGAAGATCTCGGCTACCTCAGCCTGCTCGACCACTTCCTTCTCGAGCAGTCTTTCGACCATGAGATCGAGCTTGTCGCGGTGCTTAAGCACGATCTCGCGGGCTTCGTCATGAGCCTCTTCGACGAACCGCCTGATCTCGGAATCGATCTTGGCGGCGACGTCGTCCGAATAGTCCTTCACGTGCCCGAAATCGCGACCGAGGAACGGCTGGGACTCGTTCTGGCCCAACGCCAGGGGGCCGAGGTCCGACATCCCGTATTCCGTCACCATCTGCTTGGCGATCTGCGTGCAGCGCTTGATGTCGTCGGAGGCGCCCGTGGTTGGCTCGTCGAACACCGTCTCTTCGGCCACCCGGCCCCCAAGGAGCATCGCGAGCTGGTCGATCATCTCGGAGCGGGTGACGAGGAAGCGATCCTCCGTGGGCAGGTTCAACGTGTACCCCAGCGCTCTGCCGCGCGAAACGATCGAGACCTTGTGCACGGGATCTGCGTTTGGAAGCGCGTGTGAGACGAGCGCATGACCGGCCTCGTGGTAGGCGATGACCTTCTTTTCCTTGTCGGAGATCACCCTGCTTCCGCGCTTCGGTCCGGCCAGCACGCGATCGATGGCCTCTTCGAGCTCGTTCATGGCGATCTCGGTCTTGTTGAACCGCGCGGCCAGTAGAGCGGCCTCGTTGACCACGTTAGCGAGGTCGGCACCGGTGAAGCCGGGCGTGCGGCGAGCCAGAACCTCGATGTCAATCTCCTTGGCGAGGGGCTTGCCGCGCGTGTGCACCTTCAGGATGCCGACGCGACCGTTGAGGTCTGGGCGGTCCACCACGATCTGACGATCGAACCGGCCTGGACGCAGGAGCGCAGGATCGAGGATGTCGGGACGATTCGTGGCGGCGATCAAGATCACGCCACCCTTCACGTCGAAACCGTCCATCTCGACCAGTAGCTGGTTCAGCGTCTGCTCGCGCTCGTCGTGTCCCCCACCCATGCCGGCGCCGCGGTGACGGCCGACCGCATCGATCTCGTCCATGAACACGATCGACGGCGCGTTCGCCTTCGCCTGCTCGAACAGATCGCGCACTCGGCTGGCGCCTACCCCCACGAACATCTCGACGAAATCGGAGCCCGAGATGGAGAAGAAGGGGACGCCGGCCTCGCCTGCGACGGCACGCGCCAACAGCGTCTTCCCCGTGCCGGGCGGGCCGTAGAGCAAGACGCCCTTGGGGATCTTGGCTCCCATCTGCTGGAACTTCTGGGGGGACTCTAGGAACTCCTTGATCTCTTGGAGCTCCTCGATCGCTTCGTCGAGACCGGCGACGTCACCGAAGGTGATCTTCGGCTGGTCCTTCGTTACGAGCTTCGCCCGCGATTTCCCGAAGGACATCACGCGATTACCGCCGCCCTGCATCTGCTGCATCATGAAGAGGAAGAACCCGACGATCAGAACGATCGGGAGGAACTGGAACAACACGGAGAGAAGGATCGACCCCTGCTGCGGGTTCGCGCTGACCTCGACGTCCTGGTTGAGTGCAAGCTCGGAGTAGTCGTCGACGGTTTCGGCAGGGAGGCCTACCTCGTACCGGCCCCCATTGCTGAGCTCGCCGATGACCTTTTCATCCTTATTAAGGAACTCGGCGCTGAGGATCTCGCCGCTCTCCATCCGGGAGACGAACTCGTTCACCGTCTTCAGCTGCTCGGGCCGGTCGGTGCTGGAGCGGTAGAGATTGAAGATCCAGACCACCGCGATGATCAGGACCAGATAGAAGACGACGTTTCGGAATATGCGGTTCATTAGTTGTCCAGGGTAGCAGGGAGACGTGACTAAGCGGCCGTAAATAAGGGCCTGCGGCAGCCCCTTTCAGGGGGTGGAGAAGCGTTTCCCACCCGCCGCT
>JAXDJL010000316.1:0-4223 GCA_034665685.1 Actinomycetota bacterium
GACTCAAGATCATGGCGGAGATCAACATCGCGGAGCGCAGGATCCCGCAAGACGGGCGCATCAGCATCACCCTTCAGGGAAAGTCGATCGATATCCGTGTTGCGACGCTTCCCACCGTCTACGGCGAGAAGATCGTCATGCGTCTGCTCGACAAGTCGAGCGTCATGATGCAGCTGTCGGACCTCGGTTTCCTGCCCCAGAACTTCCAGAGGTTCCAGGAGTCCTACTCCAAGCCCTACGGAGCGATCCTCGTCACCGGCCCCACGGGTTCGGGAAAGTCGACGACGCTGTACGCGACGCTCAACATCCTCAACAAGACGGACGTCAACATCATCACCGTCGAGGACCCGGTGGAGTATCGATTGCCCGGCGTCAATCAGGTCCAGACGAACCCCAAAGCGGGACTCACGTTCGCGTCGGCCCTACGGTCGATCTTGCGTGCCGACCCCGACATCGTGCTGATCGGTGAGATCCGCGACGCGGAGACGGCTCAGATCGCGATCGAGGCTGCCCTCACCGGACACCTCGTGCTGTCCACTCTGCACACCAACGACGCGCCCTCTGCTCTGACCCGGCTCGTCGAGATGGGGATCGAACCGTTCCTCGTGGCGTCGTCACTGGACTCGGTTCTTGCCCAGCGACTCGCCCGCAAGCTCTGCACGCGTTGCAAAGAGATGTACCTCCCCACACAGGAGGAGCTCGTTGCGGCGCGTTTCCCCTTCGACCCCGCGGAGGAGCTACCGAAGCTGTTCCGACCCGTCGGCTGCACCTCGTGCGGAGGAACCGGTTACCGGGGACGTATGGCGATCCACGAGGTGATGCCGGTGACCGAAGAGATCGAACGGATGGTGGCGGAGGCCGCTTCGGCGGACGCGATCGGCAAGGTCGCACGCGAGCAGGGAATGATCACGCTGCGACAGGACGGGATGGAAAAAGTACGGCAAGGCTTGACCTCGATCCCAGAGGTCTTGCGAGTTGTCGTCTAGAGGACGACTGGGAGCGGAAGGGTTCGAACGATGGCACAGATAACGAAACAGTTGGGAGATGTTCTGCTGGAGCAGGGCGTCATCACAAGGTCGCAACTCGACTTCGCACAAGAGGAAGAGGCGCGCACCGGTGAGTCCGCGTGGCGCATCCTCGTCCAGAGAGAAGAGTTGACCGAGCGCGACCTAGTGCACGCGCGCGCCGTCCAGATCGGTCTTCCGTTCGTCGACGTGCGCAACGCAAACCCGCCCCCTCAGGTGCTCACCCTGGTGGGCGAGGAGCTCTCGCGTCGTCAGATGGTGCTCCCGATCGCCTTCGACGCGAACGGCCATCTCGTGGTCGCCATGGCGGAGCCCACGAACCACCTGGCCCTCGACGAGCTCGCCCGAACCACCAGCAAGGAGCTCGTCGCGGCCGCTTCCTATCACCAGGACCTTCTCGACGCGATCGAGAGGATCTACGGCACGGGAACGCAGGCTCCGGCGGCTCCGGCCGCGGCCCCCGCACAGCCGGCGGCGCCGTCCGCTCCGGTTACGGCTGCTCCGATCCTCGACGGCGATGAACGCGAGCCGAACCTGGCCGAGTTCCTCTACGCCGTCCTCGACAACGGGGCGTCGGACCTCCACCTGACGGTGGGTCTGCCCCCCACGCTGAGGCTCCACGGAGAGCTGCAGCCGTTGAAGGGCTACCGCAAGATGCTCCCTCAGGACCTGCAGGAGCTCATCTACTCGATGCTCACGCAGAAGCAGCGGGAGATCTTCGAGGAGAACCTCGAGCTCGACCTTTCGTACACGCTGCCCGGCGTCGCCAGATTCCGCGTGAACGTGTTCCAGCAGCGGGGATCAATCGGCTCAGTCATGCGTCTGATCCCGTTCGAGATCAAAGACCTCGACGCCCTCGGGCTGCCGTCCTCCGTGAAGGAGTTCGCGAGCCTTCGGAGAGGTCTCTGTCTGATCACCGGGGTCACCGGCTCGGGTAAGTCCACGACGCTCGCCGGCCTCATCGATCTCGTCAACTCCAACCGTCGCGAACACATCATGACGGTCGAGGACCCGATCGAGTTCCTTCACAACCACAAGCTCTCGGCCGTGAACCAGCGCGAGGTGGGAACCGACACGCACGGGTTCGCGGATGCGCTGAAGCACGCTCTCCGTCAGGACCCCGACGTCATCCTCGTTGGAGAGCTGAGAGACCTCGAAACGATCTCGACGGCTCTTACTGCGGCGGAGACGGGCCACCTCGTCTTCGCAACGCTTCACACGCAGGACGCGCCGCAGTCGATCGACCGGATAATCGACGTCTTCCCGCCGCACCAGCAGGAGCAGATCAGGGTGCAGCTGGCGGGGACGATCGCAGGGATCGTTTCGCAACAGTTGATCCCCACCTCCGACGGGAAGGGCCGTGCAGTCGCAGCCGAGGTCCTGATCGCCACGCCGGCCGTGAGGAACCTCATCCGAGAAGCGAAGACGCACCAGATCTACACGTCGATGCAGGCGGGTGGGAAGTTCGGGATGCAGGTGATGGATCAGAACCTTGCCGAGCTGGTCAAGAAGGGGCGGGTGACCTACGACATGGCGCTGGAGCGTTGTCACCACGTCGAGGAATTCAACCGGCTCGTGGGGAAGGGGTAACGGATGGCTGATTCCTACGCATACAGGGTACGCACCCGCGAGGGCAAGGTCATCGCGGGCTCGATGGAGGCGGACGGAGAGAGCGCGGTAGCCAACAGGCTGCGCTCTCAGGGACTCGTCCCGGTTCAGATCCGCAAAGAGTCGAAGGTCAACACGAAGACCGAGTTCCGGATCCGTGCGGAGAAGGTCAAGATAAAGGACCTAGCGATCTTCTCGCGTCAGTTCGCGACGATGATCAACTCGGGTCTCTCGTTGCTCAGGACGCTCAACATCCTGTCGGAGCAGACCGAGAACGGCACCCTCGCCAAGACGATCGGGCTGCTTCGGGACGACGTGGAGCGCGGCTCGAGTCTCTCCGCGTCGATGTCCAAGCATCCGAAGGTGTTCAGCAACCTCTTCGTGTCGATGATCCGCGCGGGAGAGACGGGCGGTCAGCTCGATACGGTGCTTCTGCGCGTGGCCGACAACTACGAGGCGGACCACCGGCTGCGCCAGAAGGTCAAGTCGGCCATGACCTATCCGATAGTCGTGGCCGGGATCGCCGTGCTGCTGGTGACGATCATGCTGCTGTTCGTGGTGCCGACCTTCGCCGAGATGTTCGTCGGGCTTGGTGGAGAGCTTCCGCTTCCCACCAAGGTGCTGCTCATGCTCAGCAAGAGCGCCAAGTTCCTGGTACCTCTTGCGTTCGTGGGGTCCATCGTGGCCGCCGTCGTCTACAGGAAGTTGCGATTGTCCAATCGGGACTTTCGACTGGCGGCGGACAAGACGAAGCTTCGGATCCCGATCTTCGGAGAGCTCTTCCAGAAGGTCGCCGTGTCGCGCTTCACCCGCACCTTGGCCCTTCTACTGAGAGCGGGTGTCCCCGTCCTCCAGGCTCTGGACATCGTCGGTGACTCCACCGGAAACGAGGTTCTGGCCAGGGCGGCTAATGACGTCAAGGAGAGCGTGAGGAGCGGTGAGACGGTCGCATCGCCTCTCCAGCAGCACAAGGTCTTCCCGCCGATGGTGGTGCAGATGATCTCCGTCGGAGAGGACACGGGTGCTCTGGACGCGATGCTCGACAAGATCTCCGACTTCTACGACCAGGAGGTCGAGTCGACGACGGAGGCACTGACCTCTCTCATCGAGCCGATCATGATCGCGGTCCTCGGCGGCATCGTTGGTGCGATGGTCATCGCGTTGTACATGCCCATGTTCAAGATCTTCGACCTCATCAAATAGGCGTCAAGAGAAGTAAGCGTCAAGATAAGTAAGCGTCAGAATTAAGCGACAAGAGCGGCGCGCTGCTCCGAGAAGGGACGGCGCGCCGCGGCGCGTCCGATATGTGTAATCGGCGCCATTTACTGACTCAGAAATGGTCCCAATGAACTACCTCTGGGCGCTAAAGGCCCGGCGAACCGTGCCCGATAACAACTCTGTAACGCCCGAGTCCGCTACATCGCGGGGGCAGGCAATAACTACTCCGTCAAGGTGGCGGGGGAGCAAGTAGAGGAGGAGGTGCTGGATGTTCCAGCGATTCCACGCAATGAAGGAGCGTAAGGAAGAGGGCTTCACCCTCATCGAGCTCCTGGTAGTCATCTTGATCATCGCCATCCTGGCGGCGATCGC
>JAXDJL010000317.1:0-5425 GCA_034665685.1 Actinomycetota bacterium
TCCGCAAGACGGTCACGGACGCCGGCTTGGAAGACGTCGTTGTCGGCATCGTGGGGAACTCGCCTGCGATCGCACATCAGTGGAACACCGGGCTGGGGATGGTGTTCATCGATGGGGGCCACAGCCAAGAAGCAGCGGACGCCGACTTCGAGGGCTGGTCCCCACACGTCTTACCCGGGGGGGTGCTCGCGATCCACGACGTGTTCCCCGACCCCAAAGACGGGGGCAGGCCCCCGTTCAACATCTACGAAAGAGCCCTGTTTTCCGGTTCATTTGTGGAAGACAGGGCTCGAGGAAGCCTGCGACTCCTGCGTTGTAAGCGAGAAGCAGGTCACATCACTAAGGCTACGGGGCCTTAAAGCGGGCGAGGAGGGCAGGCCTTTAGTCTGCGGGGCCTAGCTAGAGGTCAGGCTTCGCAGCCCTTCTTTATCTCGGCGCGGCAGAGGTCTCGCCCCTTGCCCCCGGAAGCCGCGTCCTTGCCAACGCCGCCCTTCAACTTGTCGCGCCCGTCCCCGCCCGACATCAGGTCGTTGCCGCCTCCACCCTTCTCGATGTCACCGCCGCCACCGCCTATCAGGTCGTCCAGCCCCGCGGCTCCGAGGATGAGGTCGCCCCCGCCCTTCCCGCGGATCTCGTCGTTGCCGCCGAGGCCGCAGATGATGTCGGCCCCAGTGCTGCCGACCAGTACGTCGTCGCCCGCGGTGCCCACTAGTTGCGGGCGAATGTCGTCTTCGAGCCCCGGACAAGTTTGCAGATCGAAGGTCGCGGTAGCCGACCGATCTTGATCCATCAACAGGACACAATCGGCGGTCCCCTCGCATCCGGACGTCCATCCGACGAAAAGGGAATTGGGGTCAGCCACGGCGGTGAGCGTGACCGAATCTCCGTCCGTGAACGCTCCCTCGCAGGTCACGCCGCAATCGATCCCGGCCGGAGAGCTCGTGACGGTCCCAGCGCCCGACCCCGACTTGGCGACCGTCAAAGCACGGCCGACGAGGAAAGTGGCCGAAACGGTCGTGCTCGAATCGAGCTTGACGGAACACGATCCAGTGCCGGAGCAGCCACCTCCCGACCAACCGGTGAACGCCGACCCCGACTGGGCTTGCGCGGTAAGGGTAACGGTGGTGCCTTTGTTGTAAGTCTCCGAGCAATCGTCCCCACAGTTGATCCCCGGGAACTGACTGGTAACGGACCCAGCACCAGAGCCGGTCTTGTTCACCGTCAACGGACGGGTTGCGGTGTACTTGACGAGCGTGCGCGATCCCTGCGTAGCCGCATTGCAAGAGAATTGCGTGAAAGGACCGGTTCCGGATGCCTGGACTCCCAGGACCGCTGTGGCGCCGTTGTTCCAGGAGGTGAGGTGGCCTACATCGATCCTGGATTGTCCCTCTCTGAACCACAGGGTGAAGACGGCCTGTTCGGTCGTCGACACGAATTTGTGCACCGACCACTTGATCGCGAAGATGCGGAACGGTGCGCTTCCGAAGGTTCCCGTTGAGATTTGGTCCCCCGTCGCGTGCGTACGGAGATCGGTGCCGAAGGCGAAGATCGTTGCTCCAAAATTCGGGTCCGGGAGGCAGGAGTTGGCATATGAAGCATTGTTGCCGGTGAACTGAAGGTTCCCGTTGGAGCTCACGTATGCGGAGTTGTAGGTCTCTCCGTAGAACTCGACCGGGAAGGGAAAGTTGACCTGGGTCGTGCAGTCGTCGCAGTGGTTGCCGATGTCCGTGAAGGGAGACGGGTAGTCCGGGTTCCCCATGGAGCCCCCGCCACTACCGCTCTCATCGTAGGTTCCACCAATCGCTGTGTAGCTCGCGCCGGGGTCGACCGCTGTAGCGCCCGAACTCTTAGTGCCCCGCTCGGCCGTTTGAGGAGCCGAGGTCGCCGGACCGGTGGCGGCGAGCATCGTGATGATCAGAGCGATGACGAAAACCGATCGCTGCTTCATGGGGCCTCCCCGTGCGCTGGAATCGCGGAAACCGGAACGGCGCCCGCGACCCTCTCTCGTAGCGGTAAGGCTACTCACCGCGACCAAGGCCCAGCAAGGGCCTTCAAGCCTTTTTGCCCGTGGATCGGGCTAGCGGCGGAACAGATCCTTCGTCGGCCCCCCTCTGGAGACGTCCGCGGCGAGCAGGATGGAGCCCGCGCTCCACGTCGTCTTCTCGTAGGGCCACAGCTCGCCTCCTGGGTGGTTCATGCCCGTCCAGTACATGCCGTCCTCGTCGCGAAGACGCGGGAGCCAGCTCCATAGAAGGCGTGCCTCTCGGTGCAGGCCCGCGATCTCACAGGCGATGATCAGCTCGGCGGTTTCGCCGGTCGTCACCCAGGGTCGGCCGAGGACGCACAACGATCCCCATCCCCCGACGACGAATCGGTGCCACTCTCCTCGCAACCGCCGCGTCGCCGCGGCGCCGGTCACCGCGCCGGCGAGCACCGGGTAGTACCAGTCCATCGAGTAGCGCTCGCGATTCTCGAAAGCGAGCGGGTCGTGGGCCACCGCGCGCTTCAGCGACCTGCCTGCCAACAGCCACTCGCTACGCTCCTTCTCCAGCACCCCCGCCACCGAGAGCGCGGCGCGAAGGCTGAGGTAGATACAAGAAGACGAGGTGAGCAGAGCGCCCGGCCACGGCCGTCCGTCCTCGTCGCGCGCCCATGCGATCGATCCGTCCGGTCGCTGCAGGGTCAAGACGTTGTCTATCGCCGACTCCACCGTCGGCCACATGACCCTCAGGAAGTCTTCGTCTTCGGTTACGAGGTAGTGGTGCCACACCCCGGCGGCGATGTAAGCGCAGAAGTTCGCATCACTCGAAGGATCGAGGACCTCGCCGTCCAGGTAAGCGGCGAACCACCCACCCTCCGGTTCCTGGATCCGCGCGAGCCATTCGTAAGCGCGCCGCGCCTCGTCGTGAAGGCCTCCGATGTCGAGACCCATCGCCGCTTCGACATGGTTCCACGGATCCGCGTGACGACCGCGCTCCCAGGGGATTGCGCCATCGGGCAGCTGCACATCGGCGATCGCGCGAGCGGTGAGCTCGATCTCGTGCGGCTTCATCGCGGTTCTCCCGGTTCGAGATAGAGCACGAGGCTCTTGCCCATGAACGGGTTGAGGAGGCGCTCGAAGGATCGGACCCACCCCCGGGTCGACGTCATCTCCCACACGAGGAACCGGTGATAGAGGGAAGGCAAGAAAGCCTCCTCGCGACGAACGCCGACGAGGCACTTCAGCCACCAATAGGGAGCGTGGATGGCGTGCGCGTGGTGAGCTTCGAACGCGTAGAGACCGGCTTTGCGAAGTCTGCGGATCAACTGGCGGCGACGATAGATGCGAACGTGCCCACCCTCGTTCGAGTGGTACTCGCGCGACAGGATCCAGCAAACGATCTCAGGCCACCAGCGCGGGACGGTCACCGCGGCGCGGCCGCCGGGCTTCAAGACGCGCCTCACTTCACTCATGGCTCGTTCGTCGAGCGGCACGTGCTCGAAGACCTCCGAGACGATGATGCGATCGAAACTCGCGTCGGCAAAAGGAAGCCCTAGGGCGTCCGCCGATACGCAGGTAGCGGTCGCCTCTTCGGGCAACGATTCCACCTCGAGCATCGCCTCGGCCCACGCCTTTACGTCCTTGAGGGCCGCGCCGTCGAGATCGGCCGCGACCGCGTGAGCACCGCGTCGCAGGGCTTCGTAGGTGTGCCGGCCCCCGCCGCAGCCGAGGTCGAGCACGGTCTCGCCGGACGAGAGGCGCAGGGTTTCGTAGCGGACGGTCAGCATGAGGCGATGGCTCTCCTGTACTCGCCCGCGGTGGCCGAGGCGGCCGCGTGCCATGTGAACCTCTCGAGCACCCTCGTGCGCGCCGCCACGGCCAGGGCGGTCCTCTCCCCTTCTTGTCCCAGCAGCCGGTCGAGTGCCGTGGCAAGAGCGAATGCGTCCCCGGGAGGGACGAGCACGCCGGCACCGTCATCTCCGATCACCTCGTCCAAGGAGCTTCCACTCGTCGCGATCAGCGGCACTCCGCACGACATGGCCTCGATCGCAGGGAGCGAGAACCCCTCGTAGAGGGAGGGGACGACCGCTACCTCGGCCTCGGCGTACAGCCTCACCATCTCGAGCACGTCGACGCGCCCCACAGTTCGCACCGCATCCTGAAGTCCGAAGCGGGCGATCGCCTTCTTCGTTGCCCGTCCGAGTCCGCCCTTGCCGATGATGATCAACTCGGCATCGCGCTCCGTCCGGAGTTTCGCAACGGCCTCGATCAGGTGCCCGATGCCCTTCGAGGGGAGATCCGAGCTGGCCACCGTCACGATGCGTCCGGGAACGCGCGCGACGTCGGGCAGGGGCTTGAACAGGTCCGGATCGACCCCGTTGTTGATGACGGTCACCTTGTCGGCGGGCACCTTGAAGTCGCGCGTCACATCGGCGGCCGCGGACCGCGAGACGGTCACGATTCGGCTCATCCGTCTCGCCACCCGAGCCTGCATCCGCACGAACGAGTACCACCTGCGCTGTTGGAACCGGATCGCCGCCGACGGAGCGGCGGAGAGCGCGATGCGGCGATCGACGGAGATCGGATGATGGACGGTCGCGATCGTCGGGAGCTCACGAGTCACCCTCAAGAGCCCATATCCGAGCGACTGATTGTCGTGCACGACGTCGAACCGGCCCCGCCGCCGGCGCAACTCCGAGGCGACCCGCAGGCTGAAGGTGAGGGGCTCGGGGAAGGCGCCCGTGCACATGACCCCGTACTCGAGGAGGTCGGCTGCGCTGCGGAACTCACGGAGACCCGGGCGCCGGAAGGGATCGTCCGGACGGTAGAGGTCGAGGCTGGGGATCGGGACGAATGAGACCTCGTCGTCCAACTCCGGATATGGAGGGCCTGCGAACACCGTGACTCGGTGACCTTCCTCTGCCAGCGCACGGCTGAGGTAGCGGACGTAAACGCCCTGGCCCCCCACCTCGGGATGGGCGCGGTAGGAGAGCAGCGCAACGCGCAGGGACCCGTGGCCCATCGTGACCGGCAGACGCCCCTCATTCATAGGCTCGCAACCCTAAATGGCGGCTAACCCTCTGAGAACGCGAGAACTCATGCCGTGGAGCCGGGAGGAAGCTCCGAGGGCGGGACTCGAACCCGCAACCCTCCGATTAACAGTCGGATGCTCTGCCGATTGAGCTACCTCGGAATGCCCATCCATCTTAACGGTCGCTCGGGGGCCGAAGCCGACGCCCGCAAGAAGCCGGTGGCTAAGGGCGTACCATCGAACGACACCCGGTTTGGGGGCAGAAATCCGTACACACCAGGGAGGTTGCTTGCCATGAGAGGTCGTCTAGGAGTCTTCATCGGTTTCGGCGCGGGTTACGTGCTGGGGGCCAAGGCCGGTCACGGCCGGTACGAGCAACTGCAGCGCCTCTACGAGAACCTCCTCAACTCGCG
>JAXDJL010000318.1:0-2658 GCA_034665685.1 Actinomycetota bacterium
ATCGACGCGATCGCTCACGATTTCGATCGAGACGAGATAGACAAGGTCGTCGGCATCGAGGCGCGCGGCTTCATGATCGCCGCGCCGCTGGCGTATCGCTTCACCGCCGGACTGATCCCCGTGCGCAAGAAGGGGAAGCTCCCGTGGGAGGTTGAGTCTGAGGAATACGCGCTCGAATATGGAACGGACCTTCTCGAGATGCATCGAGATGCGGTCGAGCCGGGGGAGAGGGTGCTGGTGGTGGACGATGTCCTGGCGACCGGTGGGACGGCCCTGGCGACGGCCCACTTGGTCGAACGCTGCGGCGGCAAGGTCTCGGGGATCGTGACCCTGATGGAGCTCTCCTTCCTCGAGGGCCGCGCGAAGCTCGGGGGCTATGAGTACCGTTCGCTGATCACGTACTGACAACCGAAGCGTGAATAACGGGCCACTAGCCCCCGTCCGTATCTAATATGGGTGATGGGTTCCATCTCGAAGCCGCCGGAGCTGACTGAAGAAACCGAGCCGATTCGCGCCGAGTCCGGCTCCGTAAAGGAGTCCGTCCCCGCTAAAGAGGCTGCCCCTCGGACCGACACCAGTCCGCGCGGCGTCAAGGCCGTGTTGAGCAAGGTTCGGACGCGTCCGGCCGGCGACCCGGATCTCGAGCGGATCGTGAAGCTTCTCCGCTCCAAGCGAGCGAAGGCGGACTTCAAGCTCGTGGACCGCGCCTATCAGGTCGCCGTGGCCGCGCATGAAGGTCAACTGCGAAAGTCCGGAGACCCCTTCATCTCTCATCCTCTCGGAGTGGCGACCATCCTGGCCGAGCTGGGGCTCGACGAGTCGACGATCGCTGCGGCCCTTTTACACGACGCAGTCGAAGACACCGATCTGACGCTTGCCCAACTCGAGACCGACATGGGTTTCACGGTTGCGATGCTGATCGACGGCGTTACGAAGTTGGACAAGATCCGCTTTCGCTCCGCCGAGCAGAGCCGCGCGGAGAACCTCCGGAAGATGATCGTCGCCACCGCCAAGGACGTCCGCGTTCTCTTGATCAAGATCGCAGACAGGCTTCACAACATGCGGACCCTCTCGCCGCTGAGCCCGGAGAAGAAGGAGCTGATCTCGAGGGAGACGCTTGAGATCTATGCACCACTAGCGCACCGGCTGGGCATGTACGCGATCAAATGGGAGCTCGAAGACCTGGCGTTCGAAAATCTCCATCCCAAGCGCTTCAGCGAGATGCGCGGGCTCATGGACCAACGTCAACCTCAGGGGGCAAAGGTCCTCGAAGAGGTGCGCGAGGAGATACTCGGGAAGCTGCGCGACGTAAAGATCAAGGCCGAGGTGTCGGGACGACCGAAGCATCTCTACTCGATCTACGAGAAGATCGTGCTGGGCGGCAAGCAGTTCGATCAGATATTCGACCTCATCGGCATCAGGATCGTCGTCGAGTCGGTGCGCGATTGCTATGCGGCGCTGGGAGCCCTGCACACCGTTTACACGCCGGTGCCGGGGCGCTTCAAGGACTACATCGCGATGCCCAAGTTCAACATGTATCAGTCGCTCCACACGACGGTGATCGGCCCGAACGGACGCCCGATGGAGATCCAGATCAGGACCCAGGAGATGCACAAGGCCGCTGAATCGGGCATCGCGGCTCACTGGCTTTACAAGGAGCAGCGGCGCGGCAAGCCGGCCGAAGAGGAGATCGCGTGGCTCCAGCGGATGATGGACTGGCAGAAGGAGTCGGCGGACCCCAAGGAGTTCATGGAGTCGTTGAAGATCGACCTCTACTCCGACGAGGTCTTCATCTTCACCCCCAAAGGTGACGTTCTCGAGTTGCCGCGCGGCGCGACCCCCCTCGACTTTGCCTACGCGATCCACACCGAGGTCGGACACAAGACAGTGGGGGCGCGCGTCAACGAGCGTCTGGTCCCGCTGAGTCACGAGCTGCGGTCGGGAGACTCCGTCGAGATCATCACCTCGAAGGGCCCGGCCTCGCCCTCGCGCGACTGGATGAAGCTGGCGAAGACACCGCGCGCCCGGAACAAGATCCGTCAATGGTTCGCCCGGGAGCGTCGCGAGGATGCACACGCTCAGGGCAGGGAGGCACTGATCCAGTCCATGCGCAAGCAAGGTCTGCCCGTGGACAAGATCACCAAGGGAAATCTCCTACAGCAGATCAGCGAGGACATGAAGTTCCCCGACCTCGAGGGACTGTTCGTGGCACTAGGGGAGGGGCGCGTCTCGCAGCACTCCGTCATCACTCGCGTCATCCGTCTGTTCGAGCCGGGCATCGAGGAGGAGCCCGATATCCCGGCCCCCCGGCCGCGCCGCACCAAGAAGCCGCGAGGGAAAGGGGTCGTGGTCGAGGGGGTCGATGATCTTCTGGTGCGCCTCGCTCGATGCTGCACGCCGGTTCCCGGTGACGCCATCTTCGGTTTCCTGACCCGCGGCCGCGGCGTTTCGGTGCACCGTGAGGACTGCCCGAACGCGCGGGCCCTCGCCGCTCAGGACGAGGGACGGATGGCGAAGGTCTGGTGGGACAGCCAGCAGCAGGGGACCTTCGCCGTGACGATCCTGATCGAGGCGCTCGATCGGACGAAGCTGCTCAGGGACGTCACCACGGCGATCTCCGATCAGGGCATCCAGATCACGTCGTCTTCGACCCGAACG
>JAXDJL010000319.1:0-8838 GCA_034665685.1 Actinomycetota bacterium
TCGATCTCGACTACCAACAGATTCATTCCTCCCCCTCCAGGGCGACTTCTTGGCGCGAGTCCATTATGTCCCCCGCGGGGAGGCGGTTGCCTCTACACGAAAGTGCCAGTCGGGTCGAGTCATCAAAAGGGGCAGATGATTCCCGACCTATCGAGGGGAAGACCATGGAAGCGATTCTCTGTCTCGCCGGGGAGAACGATGTTGCGGCGCCGAGACCCCGCCCTCGTGTCTCGCATTTCCTGCAAGACAACGCATGGAAGCCATTCCTCGCCCTGGGAATCGTTACCTTCGTGGCGTACTTCCTTCTCTTCCAAACCGAGAATCAGCACAACACCCTCGAGACGATCATCAACCTGGTGTGTGCGGCGGCCATCTTCGTGGGGATCCGGAGGAACAAGCCGGCCCACAAGGCCGCTTGGTACTTCATCCTGGCCGGATACACGATCTTCGGGATCGCGAACATCCCGATCACTTATTGGGTGTGGAAATACGGCGGCACGCAGCCCTTCCCGAGCATCGCGGACGCCGGTTACCTCTTGACTGAGCCGCTCATCTGCATCGGGCTTGTCCTCTTCATCCGTGGTCGGAAGGATGTCAAGCGCAAGGAAGGCAACCTTATCGATGCCGCCATCCTTGCGGTCGGCGTGGGTTTCCCGATCTACGCGCTCCTCGTCGCCCCTAATCTCATCGACGCGGGGGTGCCGCTCTTGACGAGGCTCGTCTCGGCCGCATACCCAGTCGCTGACCTGATGCTCATCGCGGCCGCGCTCGCCTTCGTCGTCGGCCCCGGTCGGCGGAGCCTTGCCTACCGCTTGCTAGCGGCAAGCTTCGTGTCGCTTCTGGCTTCGGATCTCGCGTTCACAAGTTCGATCCTGGGCGGGTATTACACCGCTGGCTCCCTCATTACCGCGGGCTGGCCACTGTTTTCGATCCTCGGGGCGACTGCCGCGTTGCACCCATCGATGACGCAGATCAACACGCCGGACGTCGGGAGGCCCCGGGGTCTGACTCGGATCCGCATCCTTCTCCTCGCCGCCACGATGATCTCCCTGCCGGTGGTGGACTTTGTGACGAACTCCAGCCTCCACACTCATCCGATCATCCTCATCGCGGTTACCACGATCCTCTTCGGACTTCTGGCGGCGCGTTTGATGTCGTTCCAACGGGACCAGAAGGTATATGAGCTGAGGCTCGCCCATCAGGCATTCCACGACCCCCTTACCGGCCTGGCCAACAGCGCTTTGTTCCGGGACCGCATCAGTCATCTGCTTCGAAGACGAGAACGCTCGGTGCGCAACTTTGCTCTGTACTTCCTCGACCTTGACGATTTCAAAGCCATCAACGACGAGCTTGGGCATGCCGCCGGCGACGAGCTCCTGCGCGGAGTGGGAGAGCGCCTCGTGGGGGTCATGCGTGCCGAAGACACAGTGGCAAGACTCGGGGGCGACGAGTTCGCTGTTCTCGCGGAACGGTGGAATGGATCTGACAACTGGCACGAAGTGCTTGCGCGACGGATACTCGAAACGACCAGGCTCCCCTACGAAGTAAACGGGAGACTGATCATGGTGCGCGCGAGCCTTGGTGTCGTGCTGCATGATGATTTGATCCAGGACGTTCAGATCGACGATCTGCTGCGCGACGCCGACGTTGCAATGTATTCGGCAAAAGCTCATGGTAAGAGTCGTTTCGCGCTCTTCGAAGAGGGCATGCACAACGGATCTCAAGATCGCAGCGCGCTGGAGAATGAGATCATGCTCGGGATCGCACGTGGCGAATTCGTGCCGTTCTACCAGCCGATCGTGTCTCTCTCCGATGGGCGCCTGAGGGCGTCGGAAGCGCTGGTGCGCTGGAATCACCCCGAACGGGGATTGCTACCTCCCAGCGAGTTCATTGATATCGCCGAAGCGTCGGGCTTGATCGTTCCGCTGGGCCGTCAGGTGCTCGCATATGCGTGCGAGCAGCTTGCGCGGTGGAAGGCATCCTCCGCCGAGTTGCATGGCTTGCGGATGCACGTCAACGTCTCCGTTCGCCAGCTCAATGACCCGGAACTTAAGGCGGACCTTGAGCGACTCATCGCGCAGTATGCGATCGATCCGTCCGATCTCGTTCTAGAGATCACGGAAACCTCGTTGGTCCACGATATCGACGTGGCTACTGAGTTGCTGAAGGGGTTGAAGGAGGTCGGGGTGTTGATCGCGATCGACGACTTCGGCACCGGCTATTCGTCTCTCGTGCACCTGCGCCGCTTCCCGATAGACATCCTCAAGATCGACAAGTCGTTCGTCGACGGGATAACGCGTGGGCCGGAGGATGCTGCGATAGTGGAAGCGGTTGTGACGCTGGCGCGGGAACTCAATATGGACACGGTCGCAGAGGGCGTCGAGACCATCGAACAACTGAACGAGCTGCGTCGCATGCGTTGTTTGTTCGCTCAGGGTTACCTCCTCGGCCGTCCGAAGCCGGGCGACGCGGGAGCCGAAGGCATAGCGATGAGCGAACCTGACCTCTTGATCTCGCTGTCCTGATGATCTGTCCTCGAGCCAGTCCGGATGCCGACTGTGCTCTTGCTAAACCACGAGCATCGCTATGACTCCGTCTTTTGGATCACGCAGAAGAGATTCCCTTCGGGGTCCTCGAGGACGATGAAGTCCTCGTCGGGCTCCGGCTCCCGGGGATGGCGGGTCGCCCCAAACGTGAGCAACCGTTCAACTTCGTCGGCCTGGCTTGTCGTGTAGAGGTCGAGATGCAGCCGGTTCTTCCCCGAACGCGGCTCGGGGACCTGCTGCAGCGAGACCTGAACCCCAATTCCGTCGGGATCCTTCAGCACGACCCAGTCGTCGTCCGCAGGCTCCCTCGGAACGTAACGGAGCGCTTGGCGCCAGAAGGCGAACATGACATCGAAGTCATTGCAATCGATCACGACCGAACCGACCTTCACCTGCTCTGCCTCCCGTGCTCGCCCCCTTTCCCGACGGTACTAGAACCGACGGGACACGGCTTCTCGCCTTACGCTTGCGCTGAGATTCAAATCGGTGACCTGCGCCGAAAGGGAGAGGAGAAAACATGGCCGACGAATCGAAGTGTCCAGAGTGCGGCGAGCCCAAAGTCGAGGGACGCCTCAACTGCGCGAAGTGCGGTGCGGCTTACCCCGACTTGGAAGAGCGCGAGTTCGAGAAGGACCCCGCCGACCAAGGCGACTGAATCAGACGCACCGATCTGGAGGTAGAGGAGGTTCCTGGATGAGTCCGGCCCCGATCCGGTTCCCCGATCCTCCTTTGCGAGAGGGCGGGATCGCGGTCCGCGGACTTCTAGCGAGTGACGCGGAAGCGTTCTCGGCCTCTGCCCGCGACCCCTCGATTGCCCACGACGCCTTTCACGACCGTATCGACATGGCGGATCTCGATGCCGTCCGAGGCTTCATCACACGAGGGCAGGAACGCATGCTCGAACGATCGCAGGTCCTGCTCGCGGTGCTCGATGAAGACGATCTATTGGTGGGACAAACGATGTTGTTCGCGTTCGATCACGACAACCTGTCCGCCGAGCTTGGTTTCTGGGTCTCTCCAAGAGCGCGGGGAAGAGGCGTTGCGGCGACTGAGATCAAGCTCACCGCCCTGTGGGGTTTCAACAAGCTGGGTCTGGAGCGAATCTCAGGGCTGACCGCAACGGAGAACGTGGGCGCGCAGCGTGCGATGGAGAGGGCCGGTTTCACTAGAGAGGGAGTGCACAGGGGCCTCGAGAAAGGTGGGCCGACGGGTCGATGGGACTTGGTGTCATACGGCTTCCTGGCCGGCGACGTCGGGGGCGCCTAAGCTCAACCGCTCCGAGCCCGACTGGAATGTTCGCTTCCAGACCGTCGTTCCTATTAAAGAGGGATAGCAACACGACCACGGTCTGAAAGGCCGGAGAGGGACTCGTGCATGCCTGATTGGAACGCCAAGATCATCGACGAGTTTCGGAGCAACGAAGGGCGGGTGGGGGGCCACTTCGAGGGCCATACCTTGTTGCTCCTCCATCACCGCGGCGCCAAGACGGGCACTGAACGGATCAATCCGCTTGCCGCTCAGGATCTGGGCGATGGGGCGTGGGCCGTGTTCGGATCAAAGGGCGGCGCTCCCACGCATCCAGATTGGTACTTCAACCTCCTCGCGAATCCCCGCGCCAGGATCGAGGTGGGCACGGAGGCGAAGGATGTGACCGCCCGCGTTGCACAAGGAGCCGAGCGAGAGCGGATCTGGTCGAAGCAGAAAGAGATCATGCCGGGCTTCGCCGATTACGAGGAGCGAACGCCTCGCGAGATCCCCGTCATCATCCTCGAGCCGGCCTAGGCCGCGTAGGGTCGTTCCCGTGCCTC
The DNA here is from genome assembly GCA_034665685.1 of Actinomycetota bacterium. Lineage (GTDB taxonomy): Bacteria > Actinomycetota > CADDZG01 > CADDZG01 > WHSQ01 > JAUJNU01. The sequence continues at coordinate 4,355 of JAXDJL010000319.1, forward strand.
GTCACCACCCGCCCGACGAAACGCCCCCGTAACTTGAGGGCTAGGGTCTTCACATGATCTTCGGGAAGTGGGCATGACTAAGGGCCCCGAAGCCGATGTCGATGCGAGACGAGCTTCCTTCCTGGCGGTCGGTGATGACTACGAACGCACCCGGCCCCAGTACCCGGTGCGCGCGATCGAATGGGTGATCGGGCAGGAGAAGAAGACGATCCTCGATCTCGGTTGCGGTCCGGGGAAGCTCACCGCGCAACTGGTCCATCTTGGCCACCGCGCATTTGGCATGGATCCCTCCCTCGCGATGTTGCGCGGGATGAAGGCGAAGAAGCTTCTGGCCGTGTGCGGACGCGCGGAAGAGATCCCGGTGACGGCGGGGGCCGTGGACGTCGTGACGGCCGCCCAAGCGTTTCATTGGTTCGATCACGACACGGCGATACCCGAGATGCGCCGGATCCTCAAAGACGACGGTCGGATAGGTCTGTTCTGGAATCTCAGGGATGAAAGCGTGGATTGGATCCGCCGGCTCTCCGACATCATCGGAAGTGAAGACGCAACGCGCGCGACCCTCGGGGAGCCCGGTGACTTTTCGGTCGACGTCGGATCGAAGCTCGCGGCTGGAGGTTCATTCCAGAACGTCGAGGTCATGGCGTTCCCTTACGAGCAGCGATTGACTCTCGACGGCCTCGTCGGCCTCGTTCGCTCGCGCAGCTACGTCGCGGTCCTGCCGGAGGACGAGAGGGAGAAGCTCCTCCGCGAAGTCAGGAGCCTGCATCGGGACCATCAGGAGCTCCGGGGTCGCAAGACCTTCAACCTCCTGTACAAGACGATCGCCTTCCGAGCCCAGGCCGCCTGAATATGCCGCCGACGGAACCACTCGCCGAGTACGAGCGGAAGCGCGACTTCACCAAGACATCCGAACCGCGAGGGCGAGGACGGAAAAGCGGCTCACTGTTCGTCATTCAGAAGCATGCCGCCACCGCCCTCCACTACGACTTCCGTCTGGAGTCGGATGGGGTTCTGCTTTCGTGGGCGGTTCCTAAGGGACCCTCGACCGACCCGCGCGACAAGCGGCTTGCGATGCGGGTCGAGGATCACCCCGTCTCCTATGCGGACTTCGAGGGCGTCATCCCCAAAGGTGAGTACGGCGGAGGCCAGGTCATCGTCTGGGACATGGGGACGTACAGGCCTCTCGAGGACGTGCCGATGGCCGAACAGCTCCGGAAGGGCCACGTGAAGGTGTGGCTGGAGGGGCAGAAGGTCCGAGGCGGGTATTCGTTGCGGCGTTGGGGCAAGGACAAGCGCGGGCGCGAGAAGTGGCTCCTCGTGAAGATCGACGACGAGACGGCCGATCGCAGACGGAACCCCACGAGCACCCAGCCGGAGTCCGTTCTAACGGGCAGAACCATCGAAGATCTCAAGAGAGAGCCCTAGGGGCGGGAAGGAGTCGTCCCTCGTCGCGCCGAACCTGTGACGTGAATCTCATTGGGGAGCCCTTGGGGCTAAGACCTGTCAGGAGAAGAGACATGGAGTTCACAGAACAGCGGTTGACGCAGCGGAGCGTTGCCGCAGCACTTTGCTTGACCCTCGTAGCGTCGGCGCTCGTCGTCTTATCGGGGGCTTTCACAACACGAGCCGAGGCCGCATACTCGTGCGATCAGTTGTTCGAGGACCCTGCGGACGATGCGATCAACGACCCCCCGGGTGATGGCGGGAACGTGGACGCTCTGGACATCACCGGCGGAGGGATCGCAGCGGAAACCGGATCGAGCTTCACGACTGAGATCGGCGTCAAGGATCTATCGAAGACGATCAACGACCCCACGGTTGCGGGCGCGAGGTGGACGTTCCGCTGGACGACGGGCGACGTGATGTTCGCCAGCGACGTCAGCTACAACATCGACACAGACGAGATCACCTATACCTGGGGCACGGTAACCATCGCACCCAACGGAAGCTCGCTCTACACGCCGGCCGACCCCGCCACGACCGGAACCTTCAACGAGGGGCCCGACGGCTCCGTGCAGGTCGTGGTACCGCTCGGTGCTGAGGGGGGCCCCGAAGCGGGTGCCAAGCTGACCGAAACGTTCGCATCGGCATCGATCACGCGTCAGGCTCCTATTGGAGGACCCTCTGCCGGATCGACACTCGACCGCGGCCCGGACGCGGACTTCGGAACCGACTACACCTTGGGAACCTGCTCGGGTGCCGGTGGAAACGCCACCTCACCGGGCGTGACGCTGAAGTTCGAGACGCTCACTCCGAAGAAGGGCTCGATCGACAAGGCAACGGCCGGCCTCAAGACGTGCAAGGGGCACAAGGGCACGAACATCAAGCTGCAGAAGAAGAAGAGCGGCGTCTTCAAGACGATCGCAAAGAAGAAACTCGGCTCGACGTGCAAGGCGACCTTCAAGGTGAGGGCGAAGTTCCGGAAGGCCACCTTCAGAGCACTGTGGCCCAAGCAGGATGCGGATCACAAGAAGGGCGTGTCGAAGCCGCGGACGCTGATAACTCACTAGTACCCGGCTCGGTCTGTGATGGGCTGCAGGGATAGTCATATCGCCACGCCCTGACTAGACTTCGGGGCGTGGCGATCACCCCCGACACCAAGGACTGGACCTGGGTTCTCGAGCGGGCTTGTCCTGAGTGTGGATTCGAGGCAGCCGTCTTCCCGCGCGAACAGGTCGGAGAGATGCTGCGGCAGAACGCTGCTCGGTGGCCGCTTCTTCTCGCCCGACCGAAGGTCCGCGAGCGACCGTCAGACGATCGATGGTCGGCCCTCGAGTACGCCTGTCACGTGCGCGATGTCTTCCAGCTGTACGAGCAGCGGCTCGTCATGATGCTCGAGGAGGACGATCCCGGCTATCCGAACTGGGATCAGGACGAGGCGGCGTTGGAGGACCGTTACTCGGAGCAGGACCCGATGGAGGTGACCGACGAACTTCAGGTTGCGGCGGATCGCCTCGCTTTTCGATTCGACGCGCTCCGGATAGACCAGTGGGAGCGCACGGGAACGAGGAGCGATGGCGCGCACTTCACGGTCGAATCGTTCGCTCGTTACCTCATCCACGATCCGATCCATCACGTCCACGACGTGGAGGTGGGCCTCGCCCGGCTCTTGTGAGCCGTGACGGGTCCGCCCCGGTAGATTCGCCAGATGAGCGGCCGGTGGGATCCTTCGCTGTGGGCCAGCAAGAAGCCATTCGGGATCGGTGAACGTCGTCCCAACAACTACGCCGAGATCTGGAGCGCTCTGAAGGAGAACCGCGACGAGCTCGGCTTCGCGTGGCGGATCCTCAAGCACGGTGTCTGTGATGGGTGCGCGCTCGGAACGACCGGCATGAAGGACTGGACCCTCGACGAGATCCACCTTTGCAACGTCCGGCTGAGGCTCCTCCGACTGAACACGATGCCGGCGCTGGACGAATCGGTGCTCGGAGATGTGAACGCCCTTGGCTCGCTAACCAGCGCCGAGCTGCGCGACCTCGGCCGTCTTCCTTACCCGATGGTCCGTCGCAAGGGCGATGCAGGCTTCCGGCGGATCGGCTGGGATGAAGCACTCGATCTCATCGCGCAGCGCATCGGAAGCACCTCGCCCGATCGCCTGGCGTTCTACCTAACGAGTCGGGGCATGACGAACGAGAACTACTACGCCGTCCAGAAATGTGTGCGTGCGATGGGCACGAACTCGATCGACAACGCGGCCCGGGTTTGTCACTCGCCCAGCACGTTCGGACTGAAGCGGTCCTTGGGTGTGCCGGCGACGACCTGCTCCTATACCGATTGGATAGGCAGCGACCTGATCGTCTTCATCGGTTCGAACGTGGCGAACAACCAACCCGTCGCCATGAAGTACCTCTATCACGCAAAGAAGGAGGGGACCAAGGTCGCCGTCATCAACAACTACCGCGAGCCGGGGATGGACAAGTACTGGGTTCCCTCGAACGTCGAGAGCGCCTTGTTCGGGACGAAGATCGCAGATCGTTTCTTCCTGGTGAACGTCGGGGGCGACATCGCGTTCCTGTCGGGAGCGCTGAAGCACATGATCGCGAATGGTTGGGTGGACCGGAATTTCGTCGATAACCATGCATCGGGATTCGACGAGATGGCTGCCGAGCTAGCGCAGATGTCATGGGACGAGCTCGAGAGGAAGGCGGGCGCCTCCACCGAGGAGATGCTGGCGTTCGCTCGGATGGTGAGTGAGGCCAAGACCGCAGTGATCGTGTGGAGCATGGGCGTCACCCAGCACGAGTTCGGCGAGGACAACGTGAGGGCGATCATCAATCTGGGGTTGTCGAAAGGGTTCGTCGGACGTCCCAAGTGCGGGCTCATGCCGATCCGTGGCCACTCAGGTGTGCAGGGTGGAGCGGAGATGGGCGCCTACACGGGAGTGTTGCCGGGCGCTCTGATCCTCGACGAGGACAGCGCGGCGCGCTTCTCGGAGCTCTGGGGGTTCCCCGTCCAGCCGGAGCCCGGCTACACCGCGCCTC
>JAXDJL010000320.1:0-5091 GCA_034665685.1 Actinomycetota bacterium
GCATCTGGCTGCTCGGAGCGAAGAACAACGTCGCGCTGGAGAACACCGTGGGCCGAAACTCACGTTACGGGATCGTGGTCTCGCAGGGTGTGGAGGAGGGGAGCGCCTCCACGAACGATCGCGTTCAGGACAACCTCGTGCAGTCGCCATCGGGGTACGACCTCGCGTGGGACGGGGTCGGCGACAACGATTGCTTCTCCGGAAACTCGTTCGCGACGAGCGCGCCCGCGAACATCGAGCTCCTTTACGGATGCGACGACCGTCCCTTCACCGGCGTGGCAAACGAAACGGTCGGATCGGATGCGAGGCTCACGGCGGCGGACCCGTCCCGACCTCAGGTGGAACCCCCTCTTCCCAGGCGGCCGAGATGCCAGCGAGGCGCGCCGGGGTGCGATCTCTAGCGAGGTTTCTCCCCATTGGCTTTGTCCACTTAGTCCTAGGTCGCGAGCGGAACTAATCAGAAGTACGTAGTGGACTTCCATGCGCCGGGGTCTCAGGATGAACCCCGCACATCGTTGAGGGCCCGGCTTTTGCCGTGGGGCGGGCGGGTCCCCGTACCGGAAGGAGCACAGTTGAGGAAACTCAAGAGAACCGCCGCGCTCGGAGCACTGGCGCTGGTGGCAAGCCTCGTACAGGTAGGTACCGCTTCGGCGGCCGAGACCTTCACGGTTCAGCTGGGTCTCGGCGTTCCCAAGGGATTCAGCGCTCGCGCGCTGGCCCCCAGAGAAGGCACGACGGCAACGATCAACATCCACAAAGGCGACACGGTGAACCTCGTTGGCGGAGCGAACCTCCTGCCGGTGGGCCAGGGCCCCTTGGCCTGGAAGGCGGACTACGCGACCGATCTCGATGACCCGTTCGCGCCGTTCTTCAGCGACCCCGATGCGGACCTCACGGAGCCGTTCCCGACGGATGCTCCCTATAAGTTCGGGCCGGCATTCATCGGTGCCCCGGCCCCCTGCGGCGACGACGCGACCAGCCAGTGCGTCTTCGACGGCAGCAACTCGAACCCGGTCACGGGCACTCTGGCGGCGGGCGATCGATCTGGGTCGGACGGCAACTGGTTCGTGCGGATCGACGCGAACCCGGGCCAGACCATCTGGGCAGCCCCTTCGTTCGGACCCGTCAACATAAAGACGACTCTTCGGATCCAGGTGGTCGCGAACAACGAGACCGCCACCACCCAGACGGCCATCGACGCGGCCAAGGCGGAGCTGACGACGCTCGAGCGAGACACCGCCCGCGCACTAGACGCCAAGATGCGCAGGACCAGCACCAAGCACAAGACGAAGTCGGGCACGGTCGTGTGGGACGCCTTCGCCGGCGTCGACACGCAGACGATCGCCCTCTTGGCGATGTACCCGGCGAACCTCGTCATCCACAAGGGCGACAAGGTCCGCTGGCACTTCTCGGCGCTCCAGGTCGAGGATCACACCGTGACCTTCCCGTTCGGCTACGCCGCGGGCGAGAACGGTCTCGCGAACAACGGCGTCGTGCCGGTGTGTGACCCGGATGGCGACGGCGGCGAGGGTCCCGACACCTTCACGGTCGACTTCGAGACCTTCGAATGTGCCGATCCGACCGACGAGCTCGAGCTCGACCTGACGAGGGAGCTCGTCTCCAAGTCGGGCGACGGGAAGTTCCCGGGAGGCAAGGAGCACTCCGGCGTGAGGGGCTCGAACATCCCCGAGACACCGGACACCCCGCCGAACGACGCTCCGTACGACCTGAAGTTCACGAAGAAGAACCTCGACGGATACAAGTACGCCTGTGCGATCCACGGCGGCTTCATGAAGGGCTTCGTCACCGTCAAGGGCTAAAGCTCCAAGCAACACGAAGATGCGTGAGGGAGCGGCTCCGGCCGCTCCCTTCTTCGCGCCCAACCTTCGCGTCCATCGGTTTCCGCTCGGGGGGCTTCGGGTAGGGTTACCCGCGGTAACCTTTGTGACGGCCGAGGCATATACCCGAGGAGGACGCGTGGTACAGCTGGACCCCGCCCGCACCCAAGAACCTCTGCTCGAAACGGCGCTGCTGGCTCGCTTGCGAACGCCGCTCGAGGTCGATGACGACGTGCGCGGGACCATCGCTCTGGACATCACGGACGGTGACTCGTGGTCGCTCGAGGTGGACGGGCCGAAACTCAAGCTCTCACCTGGAGTGGCGAAGGAAGCGGACACCACGATCAGCTGCGATGCGGCGACGATGATCGCGGTCTTGAACGGGGACATCTCCGGGATCGACGCTTTCGTCGAAGGCAAGCTGAACGTGAGGGGCAACCTGGCGTTGTCGATGAGGCTCAGCGGCTCGTTCGCTCCCGGCACACGGCCCCCCAACTTTGCCCGTGCGCGGACGGTGTCCGCAGGTGGGCTCAAGACGTTCCTCCTGGAGGCGGGCGAGGGCCCGCCGGTGATCCTGCTTCACGGTCTCGGGGCGACGAACGCGTCGATGCTGACAACGCTTTCCGATCTTGCCCGCGACCATCACGTGATTGCGCCCGACCTTCCCGGATGCGGCGATTCGGAGAAGCCGATCAGAACCTACGACGCGCCTTTCTTCGGTCGCTGGTTGATCTCGTTGTTGGACGCGCTGCAGATAGAGAGGGCCCACGTGGTGGGCAACTCGCTCGGGGGCCGGGTGGCCATCGAGGGCGCGCTGCTCGCTCCCGACCGCATCGACCGCTTGGTGTTGCTCGCTCCATCGCCGGCGTTCATCCGGCGCCGCAACTTCGTCAAGCTCGTCAAGATCCTCAGGCCGGAACTTGCGATCCTTCCCGTTTCTCTCATCCCGAGATCGCGCGTTGCTCCTTCGATCAAGGCGATGTTCTCGCGTCCCGAGCGGCTGCCCGACTCCTGGTACGACAGCGCGGCGGACGAGTTCCTGAGAGTGTTCAAAACGGCCCGCGGAAGGGTTGCCTTCTTCTCCGCAGCGCGGCACATCTACCTCGAGGAGCCATACGGCGAGGGAGGGTTCTGGGACAGGCTTCCCGCATTGACCCGCCCCGCTCTCTTCGTTTGGGGCGATCGAGATCGCTTGGTCCCGGCCGGTTTCGCGCGGCACGTCGTCAAGGCGTTGCCGAACGCGACCTCCGTCGTTCTCGAGGACTGCGGTCACGTGCCGCAATACGAGCATCCCGAGCGGACCCATCGACTGATCCGCGACTTCTTGGAGGCATAGCGGGATGGCGGGGGGAGCGACCGACTCGAAGATCGAAATGGAAGAAGAGAAGAAGTCTCTGATAGCGGGGGCGGTCGCCGATCTGGACGCGCGCGACGCGGAATTCATCAGGTTCCAGCTTCCCGGGATGTGGCTACTCACGTCCCTCTATTTCCGGGCGGAGGTACGGGGCCTCGATCGGATCCCCGAGGACGGGCCCGTGCTGTTCGTCGGCAACCACTCCGGCGGCAACATGACGCCGGACAGCATGGTGTTCATGCTCGCCTTCAACACATATTTCGGCGTGGAGCGGCCGGTTTACGCGCTGGCTCACTCTCTCGTTACGTCGTGGCCCATCGTCGGCACGTTCGCGGGCAAGTGGGGAATCATCACCGCGGGTCCGCGCGCGGCTCAGGTCGCACTTGACAGAGGCTCCTCGGTGCTCGTGTACCCAGGAGGCGACGTGGAGACACACCGCCCCTGGACCGCGCGCCACGAGATCCGCTTCGACGGTCGCCGTGGGTTCCTGCGCCTGGCCAAAGAGGCCGGAGTTCCCATCGTCCCGGTGGTTTCGTCGGGGGGCCAGGACACGTATCTCCCCTTAACCGACGGCCGGAGGATCGCCAGCGCGCTGCGGCTGCCGCAACTCGCGCGCCTAAAGGTCCTCCCCGTCTCGCTTGCGCTTCCCTGGGGCATCAACGTCGGCGATTTCCTCGGCCACATCCCCATGCCGGCGAAGATCAGGATGGAAGTGCTCGAGCCCATCGACGTTCTCGAACGTTTCGGAGAGGACGACGACGAGGAGGACGCGGCTTACGAGTACGTCACCTCACGCATGCAGGAGGCCCTGACCGCCCTCGCTGCCGAACGGATCGCTCCACCGCTCCTATGAGGGAGATCACGCAGAGGATCCGGATCGACCGCAGCCCCGAGGAGGTCTTCGCGCTGATCTCGGATCCCGATAGGTATCCCGACTTCTTCAGCGGCCTCACGAGATGGTCGCTTCTCAGCGACAAGCCGGGATTCGACGCGCGCTATCGCGTCCTGATGAAGGTCGGATCGATAGAGGCCGGGGGGACGGTTCGAGTCACCTACTGGCACGAGCCAACCGCCATCAAGTGGACCTCCGAACAAGGCATCCACCAGTACGGCAAGTGGCGGTTGCGCCCGGCCGATGGCGGCACGGACGTGGCCCTGACGATCGGTTTCGACCTGAGCGGGCGATCGGTGGGGCGACTCGTAGAGAGGATCGCCGGGCGGATCGTGGCGCGCAACCTGTGGGCGAGCTTGCTCGCGGCGCGCAGGTTGCTCGAATCCGACTGAGTTCTCGATCGCTGACTACGTTCAGAGCACGTCTATCGTCAGGGGATGGAAGAAGTAGAGGGCGACGCCCTGTTCAGGTCGTACGTGGAGGATGCCCTCGACTCCGTGCCGCCGGAGCTCGCCGCGCAGATGCAGAACGTAGAGGTCGTCATTGAGGACGAGCCTCCGGCCGAGTACGTGTCGCGGCTCCCGCGTGGCCATACCCTCCTCGGCCATTACCACGGCGTTCCCCTGACCGGCCGGGGCATGTACGACCACGCGCTGCCGGACAAGATCTCGATCTACCGGGGGCCGATCGAACGGATGGCGCGGACGCCCCAGAGGATCAAGGACCAGGTGCGGCGGACCGTCATCCACGAGATCGCGCATCACTTCGGCATCGGCGAAGAGAGGTTGCACGAGCTGGGATGGGGCTGATTTGCTCGTGAGACGGATCGCGGCGTTCCTGTTGGTGGCGGCTCTCGTGGGCGGTACTGCACCGGTGGGGGCCGAGGAGGAGTGGCACCCTCGTCTGGGGGCCGCTCGTAGTTACGCCGACTCGCGTGCGGGATCCGTGACCTTCGCGGTGATCGGGCCGCGAGGCCGGTTGTACCAGCACGACGGTCGCACCTCCGT
>JAXDJL010000321.1:0-2882 GCA_034665685.1 Actinomycetota bacterium
CGGAGCACCTGTCTTGATCTGCCCCGCGTTCGTTGCAACTGCGATGTCGGCGATCGTCGAGTCCTCCGTCTCCCCCGAACGATGGGAGATGACGGTGGTGTAGCCGGCGCGCTGCGCGATGCGCACGCACTCGAGCGTCTCGGAAAGGGTACCGATCTGATTCGGCTTGATCAGGATCGAGTTGGCAGCTCCCTCATCGATCCCGCGCCGCAGGATCTCGGGGTTCGTGACGAATAGGTCGTCGCCCACCAACTGAACGCGATCGCCGATCGACCGCGTCAAGAGCTTCCAACCGTCCCAATCGTCCTCGGCCATCCCGTCCTCGATCGACACGATGGGGTATTCGGAGATCCAGTCGGTCCAGAACTGGACCATCTCCTCACTGCTGAGTCGCCGGTTCTCGGAAGCAAGCACGTAGGAATCTCCATCGCGCAGCTCGGAGGTTGCGGGATCGAGCGCGATGGCGAGGTCGCGGCCCGGTTCGTAGCCGGCGGTGGTTATCGCTTCGACGAGAAGGTCGGGCGCCTCGGAGTTCGCGCGGAGGTCGGGAGCGAAGCCACCTTCGTCTCCCACTGCCGTGGACAGGCCGCGCTCCTCGAGGATCTTCTTCAGCGCGTGATACGTGACGCTGCCCCATTCGAGCGCCTCGGCGAACGAACCCGCCCCCAAGGGCACCAACATGAACTCCTGGAGGTCGACCGAGTTGTCGGCGTGCGCCCCCCCGTTCAAGACGTTCAACATCGGCACCGGGAGAAGATGAGAATCCGGCCCCCCCAGGTAGCGGAACAGGGGAACGCCCAGCTCCACCGCCGCGGCGTGCGCCACCGCGAGAGACACCCCGAGGATCGCGTTCGCCCCCAGCTTCGATTTGTCGTCGGTCCCGTCGAGATCCCGCATGGCGGTGTCGATCAGGCGCTGGTCGAGGGCATCCAGACCCAGGATCAGGGGGGCGATGTCGTCGTTCACGGCGGCCACGGCCTTGCGCACCCCTTTGCCGCCGTACCGCTGTCCGCCGTCCCTCAGCTCGAGCGCTTCGGCCGCGCCGGTCGACGCCCCAGAGGGCACGGCGGCCCTGCCGGCGGCGCCGGAATCGAGGACGACTTCGGCCTCGACGGTGGGGTTCCCTCGAGAATCAAGGACCTCCCGGGCGCGCACGAATGCGATCTCACTCATCAGTTGACTCCTTTAACACCAGTAACAGGTGAAGATATCAGGGCGGTCAGTCGGAACCGTGGAACCTCGCCACCGAGCGCTCCAGCGCCTGCTCCGGATCCACGCCCTTGCGACGGGCCAAAAGAAGGACCCGATCGAGGATCCGCTCGAGCGCGTGGGCGTCGAACGGATGGCTCCGCTTCGTCTCTCCCTGTTTGATCGAGTGCCAGTTGCGCAGCACCTCGTCGGCTCCGTCCACCTCGACATCCCCGAAGACGTGCGGGTGACGACGGATGAGTTTGGCGATGATCCCGTCCCCCACGTCGGAAACGTCGAAGCGCCGGTCATCGGCCGCCAGCTGCGAGTGGAACATCACCTGGAGCAGTAGGTCGCCCAATTCCTCGGCGAGATCGGCCCCCAAATCCCCGGCGTCGATCGCCTGCAGGACCTCGTTCGCCTCCTCGAGAAGATGCGTCTCGAGCGACTGGTGGGTCTGCTCCGCGTCCCACGGGCAACCGTCGGGGCCGCGCAGGCGAGCCATCACGAGAGCCAGCGTTCCGAGCTTCTTCGCCGCGCGGCGGCCCACGTAGGAACCGTGTGCGGCGGTGAGATCGTCGGGGGCCTCCGCAACCCCCGCGGTGACGGCCGCCCCGGAGCGAGCAAGCTCGACGATCCGCGCCGAGTCGGGCTCCGCCACGAGGGCCCAGTTCTCGCGATCGGCTGCAGGCTCGTCGTCGAAGGGACCGGCCGTTACTCCCTCGGCGCGCAGACGTTCGATCAAAGGGTGATCGGGCCTCTCGAACAACACGAGGTCGCGATGACGAAGGGCGTCCCATTCGTTCAGCGTGAGATCCCCGGCCTCATCGACGCCGAGCGGTACGACGAGCAGCGGCACGACTTAGGCCTCCGGGGATTCTTCCGGCTGTGGAGAAATGGAAGCGCTGGGCGTCGGCTCGACGTCGGAACCGGGAACGTCTTGAGGCTCGGTGTCCACAACGCGTCGCGATTCGATGTCCAGCTCGCCGTAGCGCGGATTCACCTTCACGTCCGCATCCTCGTACGCCTCTCGCAACCAGTCGGTCCATGCCTTGTCCGCCATCGGCCCCTCGAGCTGCTGCTCGATGGAAGCCCGTACCTCGGGGTAGGACGCGGTCACTCGCTTGGTCACGAAGATGACGTGCCAGCCGAACTGGGTGCTGACCGGATCCGACACCTCGTTCACCTCGAGGGCATCGATCGCGGCGGCGAAAGTCGGAACGTACTTGGAGCTGGGAGCGAGGCCGAGGTCCCCACCCTTCGGGCCGGTGGTCGGGTCGGTCGAGTGCTGCTTCGCGAGCGCGGCGAACAACGCCTTGCGCTGTCCGGTCGGCGTGCTCTGCAGGCGCGCCGCCAGACGATCGGCGAGTGCTTCGTCCTTCTGCTTCACGAGGATGTGCGAAACGCGCGACTGTTGGTAGTCGCCGATGTTCTCGTCGTAGAAGGACCGAACTTCGGCGGGAGAGACGGAGATGTTCTCCACGACCTGTTCGCGCAGCTTCATCTCGAGGACCTGGTCCTTCACGAGATCGGGGAGCTGAGACTCCTCGAGCGCTTGGTCGGCGAGAGCCTGCTGAAAGGCCTCTTCGTTCTCGAACTGTTGCTTGATGACGTCTATCTGTTCCTGCACCTCGTCGTCGGTCACCTCGATGTCCGCGGCTTCAGCCTCGGCCGTGATGATGTCGTGGCTGATG
>JAXDJL010000322.1:0-2523 GCA_034665685.1 Actinomycetota bacterium
CGTCCGCTCCGTCCGAATCCGCCATCGAGGCGTTCGACACCCCGCGGCCCGAGGAGATGACGACGCGGGTTCCTCGCCCTCGGCGCGGACCTACCCCGCCCCCGCCCCCTCCGCTCGCGCGACCCCCCGAGCGAACGGGGGCTCCGCCCTCGGTGGGCGACGCCCAGGGCGCACTCGCAGGCGTCCGGATCGACGACTCCACCTCCCGCCGGATCGCCGCGGCGGCCGGTCCCGCCCGCGCGGAGGGAAGCAAGGCGGAGGCAGGGACGGACGAGGTCGACCCGGCCCTGATCGCTCGCCTGATCCAGGGCGTCAAAGACCTGTGAGCCGCCCCAGCCAGCGGCCGGAGATCGTGCGTCGCCAGCGGCGGACGGACGACGGCTCCTCGTTCAAGCTCGTGGTGACGGGTCCCTTTTCTGCCGGTAAGACCACCTTTATCCGGACCATCAGCGAGGGGGATGTCCTCGATACGGATCGAGCGGTAACGGACGGGTCCAGACATCGCAAGCCGCAGACGACGGTAGCGATGGACTTCGGCCGTCTCAGCTTCGGCGAGGGCCTCACCCTTCAGCTCGTGGGAACGCCCGGCCAGCAGCGCTTCGACGTGATGTGGGAGATCCTCGCCCAGGGGATGCTCGGTTTCGTTCTCTTGATCGACCCATCGGCGCCCGAGGCCTTCGCCGAGGCCGGGCTCATCCTGGACAGTTTCAAGCGCTACGGCGACGTGCCGTTCGTGGTCGCGGTGAGTCACCTGGACGGCGCCTCGACCCAACCTCAGACCGATCTGAGGCGCGTCCGTCGCCGGCTCGCGCTGCCGGCAGAGGCACAGGTCGTGGCTTGCGACGCGCGGTCCAAGGCCGACGTGAAGAACGTCGTGCTGAAGCTGCTGAACGAGATCATGACGCGATCGTCCGCGGGCAGCGTGGCGACGGGATAGGACATTTGGGACTAATCAGACGGGCGGTGGTGGGAGCGGCGGCCCTGCTGGGAGCAGCGACCGTCGCCCGTCGCCTCGGACGGCCTCGAACGGGCCGGGAGGTCCACCCCGAGCCCGCTCCTGCCGAGGGTCCGACCGATCCGGACATCGACCTCCACGGCGGCGAGGGGGCGGTGCACCTGATGCTCGAGGACGGGACGATCGTCGACGCCTCCGACGAGCTCGATCCCGACGGCCGCTTCCGCTATCTCGCGGACAATCTGCTGAGCGACCCCGACGGCCGATAACCCTCTCCTACCAGGCTTTTCCATAGCGGTTTAGGCCCTCCAGGCCTTTAGTCCCCCCGCCCTGCGCCGATATAGAAAACGGGCTTGTCTCCGCCTAAATATCGTTTTCTATGAGGAGAGCCGTCATGGCGCTGGGTTCAACCGTTCGTCCCGCAGGTCAGCTGGACGAGCTTTTGCGCGCCCGTGGCCTGATCACGGACGAGCAACTCGAGGAGGCTCGAGGCCAGGCCGTTCAGCGTGGTCGATCGGTAGGCCGCGTCCTCATCGAGCTCGGTTACGTAACCGAAGCCGGTCTGGTTTCGATCCTTTCCGAACAACTCGGTCTCGAGTTCGTGGACCTGACGGAGATCCAGATCGATCAATCGGCCGTCGCGATGGTTCCCGAAGTCACGGCGCGCAGACATAACTGCATCCCGGTTCGGTTCGAGGAATCGAAGCTCGTTCTCGCGATGGCGGATCCCGCCAACGTGGTGGCGGTCGACGACATCCGCGCTCTCACCGGCAAAGAGATCCGAACCGTTGTTGCGACCAAGGCCGACGTCGCGGCCGCAATCAACCGGTCTTACCGCTTGGACCGCAGCGCGGAGATGCTGGTCGAGGAAGCCGCTGCCGATATCAAGGCGGAAGAGCAGACGCTCGAGGATGCGTTGGCGTCCGCGGGGGCCGAAGACGCTCCGATCATCAAGCTCGTCAACCTGCTGATCACGCAAGCTGTTAACGACCGCGCGTCGGACATCCACATCGAGCCGGGCGAGGACAACCTGCGCGTTCGGTACCGGATCGACGGTGTGTTGCATGAGGTGATGACTCCTCCGAAGTCGGTGCAGGCGGGTATCGCGTCTCGACTGAAGATCATGGCGGAGATCAACATCGCGGAGCGAAGGATCCCGCAAGACGGACGTATCAGCATCACCCTTCAGGGCAAGTCGATCGATATCCGTGTCGCGACACTGCCCACCGTTTTCGGAGAGAAGATCGTCATGCGTCTCCTCGACAAATCGAGCGTGATGCTGCAGCTATCGGACCTCGGCTTCCTGCCGCAGAACTTCCAGCGCTTCCAGGAGTCCTACTCGAAGCCGTACGGCGCGATCCTCGTTACCGGTCCGACGGGTTCGGGGAAGTCGACCACCCTCTACGCGACCCTCAACATCCTGAACAACACCGACGTCAACATCATCACCGTCGAGGACCCGGTCGAATACCGGCTGCCCGGGATCAACCAGGTGCAGATCCACCCGAAGGCCGGCCTCACGTTCGCGGGCGCGTTGCGTTCGATCCTGCGCGCCGACCCCGACATCG
>JAXDJL010000323.1:0-7061 GCA_034665685.1 Actinomycetota bacterium
GACCTCGTAACGGGGCTCGCCGATGTTTCGGCCGCCATCGACGATCGCAGGTTGCAGCTGGGGAGCTTGATCGACTCGCTCGAGACGATCGGTGGAACATTCGCCGAGCGGGACGACACCCTCGTCAACTTGATCGACAACTACCAGGTCGTGCTGGCCAACCTGGAGGCCCGCACCTCCGACCTGACCCGGTTGCTGAACGCTACCGACACCGCGTCGCACGAGACTGCGAGCCTTGTGAGCCGCAACCGCGACGAGCTGAACAACACTCTTAGCTCATTGCACAAGGTGCTGCGCGTGGTCGACAACCATCAGATCGACCTCGCCGCATCCATCTCTTACCTGAACACGGCCGTCGAGGGATACCAGAGCGTCGGCTATTCGCAGGGGACTCCGAACCGGTGGGCGAACATCTTCGTCCAGTCGCTCGGGCCCGCAGGGATCGACGCGTTCTTCGGTCCGTGTGGGCAGCTCGACCAAGCCTTCGATGCTCTCCTCGGCCCCGACCCGCGGCCCTGCAGTCAACGCGACAACTCCCTAGAAGGCGGAGGGGGCGGCGGCCTGCCGGTACCGGTTCCCAGCGGCACTCCGGCCCCCCCGGGAGGCTCCGTCGACCCGACCGATGTCGTTGACGACCTCGTTCCCGGTGTGGGGGATGTCGGCGACATCCTCGACTCGGTGACCGGGCTCACGGGCCTGGGCCTCCAACTGGAAGAGGGAGGCGTTCTATGACGAAACGCTTCGTAGCCCTCTTCGCAGCGAGCGCACTGTTGCTCTCCGGATGCTCCTTCATCGGAGGGTCTGACGCGTCGTCGGGGAAGATCCTGCACGCCCGCTTCACCCGCGCTGTCCAGGTATTCCCCGGCAACAGCGTGCGAGTGCTCGGCGTGACGATCGGTCGAGTCATCGAGGTCGAGAACACGTCCGACTCGGTGGACGTCACCTTCCGCATCGACGATGAAACGGTGACGCTGCCCGAGGACGTGAACGCGACCATCGTGCCGGTGTCCCTGTTGGGCGAGCGGTACATACAGCTTTTCCCGTCGTACAACGGCGGGCCGGAGTTCACGGCCGACACGATCGACCTCGCGCATACGAGCGTCCCCGCAGAGCAGGATGAGCTCCTTCGCAGCCTTCAGGACTACTTCGGTGCCCTCGACCCCAAGAAGGTCGCGCAGTTCGTAACTAACGCAGCCCAGATCCTCGAGGACAACGGCGAGAACCTGAACCGTCTCATCGACAAAGGATCGTCGGCGATCGGAGCGTTGGCCGACAAGCGCGACAGTATTGCGGGGCTGATCGAGGAGTTCAACACGCTGACGACGACTCTTTCGACGCGGCAGAAAGAGATCGCCGACGTGATCCACTCCTACAACGCGGTCTCGAGCACGCTCAATGAGAATCGCGATGCACTCGAAGGCACGATCATCGGGCTGAACCAAGCGGCGGCGGAGCTCGCCTCCCTCCTGCTCGAACATCGCGACCCACTCGGCGCAGACATCCGGACGCTGACCCGAACCATGCGAACACTCAGCCGGAATGCCGGGCGGTTCACCAGGACCGCACACTGGGCGAAGCGACTCTTCGGCGCGGCCTACCGTGCCGGCGACCGGAAGCGGCACTGGCTCCGGCTCGGCAACCAAGGGGAGCCGATCGGCGAGCTGCTCGAGAACCGGCTTCAGGATCGACTCGTGGGCGTGTGTCTCCGATTGAACCTGCCCCAGTGCTCGGGCGCTCGTTATTGGGAGCAGGCTCTCCCCAACCTGTTCTGCCTGCAGCCCGGTGAGTGCGCCGACGCGCCGACACCGGGCCAGAAGCTGGAGGACACGATCGCGGGTCTGCCCGGCCAGGTCGGAGACAAGCTGGCGAACGAGCTGGGGCTACAGAACTGCAAGAAGGCGAACCATCCCCAACGCTGCCGCGAGCGCAAGAAGAAGAAGGCCGCAGCCGGGACGGATACCGCCGACCAGCTAAACCAGCTGCTCGACGAGATCCTGGACGAGCTCCCGGACCCCCTGCCCACCATCGGTGGACTGGGCGAGGACCTGGGCCTATGAGGAAGCTCTCGCTGCTTCTCGCGACCCTCGTGGCGGCCACCCTTCTTGCGGGGTGCGGCGACGAACGGATGCAGGTCACCGCCACCTTCCCCGACGTCGGGGATCTGGCCGTGGGCGCGCCGGTAACGATGGCAGACATCCAGATCGGCGAGGTCGCGGACGTGAAGCTCGCCGGCATCGAGGCGATCGTCACCCTGGATCTCGATCCGGCTGCAAAGGTCCCCGAGGGCGTCACCGCGCGGGTCCGTCGCACCAGCGTTCTCGGTGAGCGGATCGTCGACATCGTGCTTCCCGAGGACCTGTCGGACTCCACTCCCCTCCTGGCGGACGGAGATCACATCGACGACACGATCGTGCGGTCCGACCTCGAGGATCTCGTATCCGAGGGCTCAGATCTGTTCGGGGCGATCTCCGCCGGTCAGCTCGCGATCATGATCGACGAAGGCGGCAAGGGGTTCGGTGGCAACGGGATAGAGATCCGAAACCTCTTGCAGAACTACGGCGACATAATCGGCAGGTTCGAGAAGGAATCCGGCGTCATCGTCGACCTGATCCACAACCTCAAGGCCTTCAACGACCAGCTGGCTCCCCACGCGGACGAGCATGCTCGTTCGGTCGTCAACAGCGCGAGATCGCTCGAGGTCCTAAGCGAGGAGAGCCACCAACTGGAACGCGCGATCGTCGCCCTCAATCGGCTCGCCGGGGGCGGTAAGGACATCCTCGAGGCGCACTCGGACGAGATGGAGTCCTACTTCCGTCAACTCAAGGTCATCCTTGGAGTGCTCAACGAACAAGACCGCTCATTGGTGCAGTTCATGAAGTGGGCGCCCGGCCACAACTACAACACGCAGGCCGTCGAGTACTCCGAGTTCAACCAGGTGGTGCAGCAGTTCGTGATCTGCGGACTGAACGACGACCCGAGCAACCCCGCAAGAACCTGCAACGAGGGGAACAACTGATGTTGTCCAAGTACCGCACCGCCATCAACGTCATCACGTTCCTCCTCGCCTCCGCGGCCCTCATCTACTTCGGCGGCAAGAACCTCGTGTTCCAACAAGAGACCGGCCGAGAGCTGAACGCGATCTTCACCGACGCCTCCGGGCTCCTTCCGAGGAACGACGTGACGATGCGTGGGATCCCCGTCGGCAGCGTCGATGACGTGGTGCTGACCGAAGAGAAGGTACGGGTCGACATGATCCTCGACCCAGGGGTCAGGGTGCCCGAGGGTACGAAGGCAGAGATCGTGAGGCGAAGCCCGATCGGGGAGCTCACGATCGAGCTCGCTCCGGGTCAGGGCGCGCCGCTCGACGATGGCGCAACGATCGAGGCCGACGCAACGCGGCCGCCGCCGGACGTGTCCACCACGATCAAGATCCTCGCGGACGTTCTTCACGAGGTTCCCTCCGCCGACCTCACGACCGTCGTGTCGGAGCTTGCAACGGCCGTAAATGGACGTTCCGAGGACATCGCCCGGTTCTCCGAGGATGCCGCCGACCTCCCGGAACGTCTGCTTCAGGTGCAGTCGGAGCTGCGGAACCTCATCGTGACGAGCCCCAAGCTGACCGGAGTGCTCGCCGACAACGCCGCCGTGCTGGGCGACGACATAGCCCAAACCGCCGGACTTCTGGACATCTTGCGCGATCGACGCTTCGACCTACTCGAGCTCTCGCGCAACGGTGCTCGCTTCACAGAGGTGGCGCAGGACATAATCTCGACCGACAAGGCGAACATCGCCTGCCTGATCCGCGACAGCGGCCAAGTGAACGGAGCCATCGCTGCCAAGAAAGCCGACCTCATTGCGGTCCTCGAGGAGAACCATTGGTTCTTCGAGGGTGTCGACGAGGACGTCCGCGCCGACACCGATCCGGACCGCGGCACGTGGTTCCGCGTCCAGTTGTTACCTCACACCGAGCCGCAGGGCCGTTCGTACACGCCCAACCGTCCCACCCCGGCCGTGTACGCGGCCAACGGATGCAGGTCCATCTACGGTGCGGGGGTCGGTCCCGCCACTCAACAACCGGAGCCCATTCTCGCTCCCGGATCGAAACTGCACCCCGGTCGTTAGTGCAGCCCGTAACCGGATGGAGCGCTGATTGTTCGCGCGCCTGAAGCGTTGGCTCCCGTGGATCCTCGTGGTCCTGTTCCTTGCCTCCACGGCGCTGTTCGGCGTCCTCTGGTTCCAACTCCGGCAGGAGTCGGACAAAGAGGATGAGGCGCGCGCGGCGGCGCGCGACTTCATCACGGCACTGACCAACTTCTCCGCGGAGACGATCGACACGGACACGGCGGAGATCCGTTCCTACGCGGTCGGCGACTTCAAAGAGGAGGCCGACACCTTCTTCGGCCCCAAGGCCGTGGCCGCGATCAAACAGGCCGAAGCCGTAAGCGAGAGCGAGATCGAAACCCTGTTCGTGCAATCTCTTGGCGGCGAAGAGGCATCGGTGTTCGGCGTCGTCTCGCAGACGATCACCAACGCGATCAGCGATGCACCGGTGACCGACACGTTGAAGCTCGAGGTCGGTCTGATCGAGACGCCCGACGGATGGAAGGTCAACAACGTGGACGTCTTCCAGGCTCCGGGGGGCGGAGTTCTGGGCGGGAGCACCCCTACCTCTTAGAGCGCCTCCGCGGAGGCTTGGACGTCGTCGAAGAAGTCGAGCAGGCAATTCGCCGTTCGGTCGGGATGCTCTAGTTGCGGAACATGACCGCAGTCGTCCCAGATCTCGACCTGCGCCGACGGCACGAAACGGCTCACCTTGTTGCCGAAATGATGGGTGATGAGCGAGTCATGCCGGCCGTAGACGTAGAACGCGGGCGTGCCCATGAGAGAGAGCCGGGACCAGAAGCCCTTCTCGCCGTTCGGCTCTTCCATGTAGATGTGTCGCGCTGCCGCGAAGAAGGCCATCCGAGCCCGGGGGCTCTTCCACGTGGCCAGGAAATCGTCGAGCGCCGCCTCGTACCAGGAATCGTCGATCCGGCCCGGCCGAGCGAAGAGGGCCCTGATCGTCGACTTCAGCTGCCCCCGCGGCATGATCGCCAGCGCGGACCCCAGCTCCGGCCGGAGCAGACGAGCCAACCAGAGACCCGGACGGCGAGAGAACGCGGTCGCCGGGCAGAGGCAGGCGATGGCATCGATCCGGTCGGGATGCAGCATGGCCATCTCCTGGGCGATCCGCCCCCCCATGGAGTTCCCCGCGATCATTGCGCTCTCGTATCCCGCCGAGTCTAGGAACCCGAACATCTGCTCGGCGAACCATCTCGCGTCGTATCGCCCGCGCGGCTTCGACGACGCACCGAATCCCGGAAGGTCGACGGCAAGGATCCGGTAGTGATTCGCCAACTGTGGGACGACCGGCAACCACGACGCCTTGCTGGCACCCAGTCCGTGCAAGAGCACGAGAGGCGGAGCGTCCTTGGGACCCGTGATGAGGGTCGAGATGCGGGTCTTGCGGATCCGGATGTCCGTTATGTCGAACCTCAAAGCGCCGGCATCCGGACGCTCGAACAGCGGCTCGAAGAGAAGGGACTTCTGGATGCTGCCTCGCAGCGACAACTTTCCCTGGGCGAACGCCTCTATCCCCGAGAGCCGTCCCTCGTCCATGTCGCGCCACGTTTGCGGCGAGGTCTTGATCTCGGTATCGGGGCGGCCCCTGGCGCGCTCGACGCGACACGAGTCGCGATCGACGACAACATCGCGGCACGCGTTCCCCACCCGGACGCGGAAACGGGCCCGAAGGCCCTCAGATCTTTCTTGGATGAAGCGCGAGGAGAGTCCCTCGATGCTGGGTACTACCGAGTAATGACTATCGACCGTCCCATCGGTCTCGGATACGACCTTTTTGGGGACGGTCAGCCCGATCGCTCTCCCCCTACCAGCCCTTACAGCCATCAGCGATAACTATAGAAGGGACTGGTCATCTAGGGGGGCAATCCGATGATCGGATCAGGCCAGGACCTTGTCCGCGACGTGGGCACGATGGGTGGTGCCGAATCCCTCGAACGCGTCGATCCACTGGGCTCGCTTGTACAAACGGTGAGCGAAATGCTCCCAGGTGAAGCCGATGCCTCCGAGCACCTGGATCGCGCGCTCGCAACCTTCCACGGCGGCCTCGGCTGCTACCGCTTTCGCCGCCGACGCGGCAACGGCGGCTTGCTCGTCGCCTTCCGCAACACACCACGCGGCCCAGTAAGCAAGGGAGCGCGCAAGCTCCAGCGCGACGTAGCTGTTCGCCACCTGATGTGAGACCGCTTGGTAAGAGCCGATCGGTTTCCCGAATTGATTGCGTTCTTTCGCATGGGTTAGGGCGAACTCGAGAGCCTTCTGCGCGACGCCGACCCCTTCGACGGCCAATGCCGCCAGAGCGCGCAGCCGGATGCGTTCGAGCACCTCGGCCGCATCGGCGGGAGACACCACCAGTGTCGCCGGGGTTCCCGCCAAAGACAGGTTGCCGTACCGACGGGTCGAGTCGAGCGTGGATACCTCCGTTGTCTTAGCGTCCTCGCGGTTAACGCTCCAGATGCCCACGCCTTCCGGGGATCGAGCCGTCACCAGCACGTGCGAGGCGAGGGCCAGATCCGGGACCAATACCTTCTCGCCGCTGAGGGTCCAGCCGTCGCCGGCCTCCTCCGCTTTGGTGCCGGTTCCCTGGTCGCCCATGACGTCCGCCAGTAGTGCAGATCCCGTCGGCTCGGCCCACCCAAGCGTGAAGGTCGCCTCGCCGGACACGGCTTTCGCCAACAACTCGGGAGACTTTTCGAGCACCGGGAGGGACAAAGCGACGGTCGACAGGTAGGGACCGGGCAAGAGAGCGCGGCCCATCTCTTCGAAAAGAACCGCCTCCTCGAGGAACCCCATGCCGGCTCCCCCGGCGTCCTCGGGAGAGGACAACCCCAGCCATCCGAGCCCGGCGATCTCCGCCCACGCTGCCGGATCCCATCCCTCGCCCGATTGCGCCAGTTCGACGACGCGCTCCTCGGGGAACTTCTTGTCGAGGAACGAGCGCG
>JAXDJL010000324.1:0-4952 GCA_034665685.1 Actinomycetota bacterium
ATCACCGCGTTCCCGTACCCGGAGTAGTAGCTGGCCAGGATGACGCGGCCCTCCTTGGCGGCGACGATCGGCTGCCCCGTCACTGCGTCGATGTCGATGCCCGTGTGCATCGTGCCCCACCTCGGTCCGTACGGGGAGGTGATGCTGCCGTTGATGGGCCAGATGAAGCCTTCGTTGGAGGTCCCCAGCGCGGCGACGGCACTCTTTGCCTGATGCTCGATGACCAGCTCTTTGATTGCGAGGTTCTCCGCCGCGAGATGGTTCTCCCTGTCCTTCTTGTTCCCGAGCTTTGCTGTGAGGACGGCCATCTTGGAGGAGAGCTTCGCCCGCTCTGACTTCTGCAGCTGCTCGAGGTCGTATACATCCTTGTACCGATCCGTGAGCTCGGAGCGCTTCTGCAGCATCACGCGGTTCTGCGCCTCGATCTCTGCCCGCAGACGGCCGTACTTCACGAGAGCGTTGGTGCTGTTCTGCGAGGCGACGCCGATCATCTCGACCTTGTCGTCCAGCTCGCCCAGGGATGCGGAGTCGAGAAGGGCATCGAGCGTGTCCGTCCCTCCGTCCATGTAGAGCTCGACGGCTTGTTCCGTGGCGATGTCCTCGACCCGGTCGATCTCGGCCTGGGTCTCGTCTATCTGAGCCTGCGCGTCGCGCAGCTCGCCCTGGACGCGCTCGATCTTTTCCTCGAGCTTCACGACGTGCATCTGGATCCGGGTGAGGGAGGCTTGGAGCTGATCGATCTCGTGGCCGAGAGACTGCTCGGTCGCGCTTAGGGCGTCGATCTGGCGGCGCACCTGCTTGAGCTGGCGTTCGTTCTTGTCGAGTTGCGCACCCGGCCCGGCCACCGATCCGACCGCGGGGATGAGAAGGGTCGCGACGATCGTCGCGGCGATTGCGCCGCGTCGACGTGCCCTTCCTTCGGTCATTCCGTCTCCTTCGTCGATCGGTCCACCGTCGCCGCACCCGCGAGGACCACTCCGCTCATCGCGCGCCCGGTGCTTTCGGGCCCCGGGGGATGAGCGCTGCGGCATCCTGCCACACCCGAGAGGGGCAGGCAAGGGCGGGTACTAGGGACTGTTTCTCGCTTCCCTTGGTGGTCCCCTGCCTGGACGCGCGAAAAATCTTGGCCAGAACGGGACGAATGGGACGCCTCACGACATATGAAAAAGCTTCCAGATATTGCGCGAGCGCCGGTCCGGCACTAGAGTTCCTGGTGCACCCGTTGAGTCGTAAACCGGCCTAGCCGGGATGAAGGCTCGGCGGGTGCATTTTCTTTTCCGGTAACCTTCCCTCACGCGAGCTATGGAGGGGACAAAAAGTTGAGCGACGCAGACCTCGTCGATCTCGAAAGCCGGATCAAGCAGCTTCCCGGTGTCCTGGGCTGCGTCATCCTGTCGAACCCGGACGGATCCCCCTCAGAGATACAGGCGTTCTCCAGGGCAGGGCACGAGCCCGACGTGCTGGAGGGCCTCATCCAGGCCGAGGTCGCCAAGGCCGGCGTCGAGGAATCGGTCCGGCACATCCACGTTTTCGAGCTTGATTCCGAGACCTACGTCGGCGACCGCGACACCCTCCACCGGGCGGCGGAGGTCGCCCAGAGGCAGGCGGAGGCCAGGGGGCCGGCCCTCGAACGGGAATCCTTCTCGGACGAGCTTCACGACCTTCAGTCGCACGGCCCTCTGCCCGGGAGCCTCGAGAAGCGGCCGATCCTCCATCGGGTTCTCCTCTCCTCCACGACCGCCCATGCCGAGGCCGAGGTGTCCCTGCAGGGCCGGAACGAGGAGGTCTCCGGGGTCGCCACGGGGGAGAAGACGGCCTACGGACTGGCCGTCGTGGCCGAGGCCACCCTCAAGGCGTGCAGCGAGCTGGTGTCCGGGCTCGATGTCGAGCTCCGAGGCGCCTCGCTCGTGACGGTGGTGGGAGAGCAGGCGGTGGTGTCGCTCGTGCGCGTGAGGGGTTATGAAGACCTTATGGGGTGTGCTCTGCTCCGCAACGGCCCCGCGTCCGACGCGACGGTTCGCGCCACGCTCGACGCCATCAATCGGGTGCTCACGACCGGAGCTCCTTAAGCGTCCAGGATCGTCTTGTCCGCCCGGCAGGTTACGCCTGTATTTGGTACACTCAGAGTGCTATAGGAGTGTGCCCCGTATGACCACCTGGGAGGCGCCTCCGTCTCGACCGTCCCTACGGCGAACCCCGGCACTTCGACGTGCCCAGAAAGAGGAGGCTTCATGACCAGCACGCTGAAAGACGTACCCGGCAACGCGCCGCACGGCGGCGCACTCGAACTCCGCATGGCCGGCGCAGACGAGATCTCGGATCTCGCGGCACAGGCGAAGGAGCTACCCGCCATCGAGGCCAAGTCCCGCCGGGTTCTGTCCGACCTCGAGCTGCTGGCCGTCGGCGCCGTCTCGCCGAATCGCGGCTTCATGACGGAGGACGATTACAACTCGGTCGTCAACGACATGCGGCTGGCGAACGGTCTTCCCTGGAGCCTTCCGATCACTCTCTCCGCGACCGATGAAGAGGTCGCCGGACTGAAGGTTGGTCAGCAGGCCGCGATCGTCCATGAGGGTCGACCCGTTGCGATCATCGACGTGCAGGGCATCTACAGGTACGACGTCAAGAACGAAGCGCAGAAGACCTACACGACGACGGACGAAGCGCACCCGGGTGTTGCCTACCTGTACGGCCAGGCCCCCAATTACGTCGGTGGGGACGTGACGGTGCTGGAGAACGTCTTCGGCGACGAGTTCGCCGAGTACAGGTTCTCGCCGCAGCAGGTGCGCCAGCAGATCGGCGAGCGCGGTTGGAAGACGATCGTTGCCTTCCAGACTCGCAACCCGATCCACCGCGCCCACGAGTACCTGACCAAGGTCGCACTCGAGATCGTCGACGGGCTCGTGATCCACCCGCTGGTCGGCGGGACGAAGGGTGATGACATCCCGGCCGAGACGCGCATGAAGTGCTACGAGGTCCTGATGGAGAACTACTACCCGCACGATCGGGTGATTCTCTCGGTGTTCCCCGCGGCGATGCGTTACGCGGGACCAAGGGAAGCGATCTGGCACGCACTGCTTCGCAAGAACTACGGGATGACGCACTTCATCGTCGGCCGCGATCACGCAGGCGTCGGCGACTACTACGGCAGCTACGACGCGCAGAAGTTGTTCGACGAGTTCGAGCCGTCCGAGCTCGGGATCGAGCCTCTCAAGTTCGAGCACTCCTTCTTCTGCAAGAAGTGCGAGGCGATGGGTTCCGACAAGACGTGCCCCCACGGCAAGGACGATCGAGTCTTCTTGTCGGGCACGCAAGTGCGCAAGATGCTGCAGGACGGCGTGGAGCCTCCCGCAGAGTTCTCACGCCCGGAGGTGGCCCGCATCCTCATCGACGACGCGCGCGCATCGAAAAGTTAGGAGCCGCTAAGTGGGTTTCTTAGACAAGATCAAGAAGAAGGCGGAGGACGTAACCACGACCGTCCAAGCGAAGACCGCCGGCGGAGAGGGACCGCGTCGCAAGGTGATGGTGATCGGCCTCGACTGCGCGCCGCCGGAGCATGTCTTCGACGAGTACGCGGACGACATCCCCAACCTCACCAAGCTCCGCGAGAACGGCTTGTGGGGGCCGCTCGAGTCGATCGTCCCTCCGATCACCGTCCCGGCCTGGATGTGCATGATGACGTCCAAGGACCCCGGCACGCTCGGGATCTACGGGTTCCGCAACCGCAAGGACCACACGTACGACGGCCTCGCCTTCGCCACGTCTTGGGCGATCAAGGAGCCGACCGTATGGGATCTCCTCTCCGAGGCCGGCAAGGACTGCATCGTGATGTCCGTGCCTCCCTCCTACCCGCCGAAGCCTTTGAACGGCATCCAGATCGGCTGTTTCCTGACGCCGAGCAACGACGCCGACTTCACGTATCCCAAGGAGCTGAAGCAGGAGCTCGAGGAGAAGGTCGGCGACTACATCTTCGACATCAGGAACTTCCGCACGGACGACACCCAGTACATCCTCGACGAGGCCTACAAGATGACCGAGATGAAGTTCAAGACGGCGGAGTACCTGCTCCAGAACAAGCCGTGGGACTTCTTCATGATGGTCGAGATGGGTCCCGACCGCCTGAACCACGGGATCTGGAGCTTCATCGACCCGAACCACCCCCGCTACGAGCCGAACAACCCGTACAAGGAGTCGCTGCGCGAGTACTACCGCTTCCTTGACGGGAAGATCGGCGAGATCCTCAAGTACGCGGACGACGACACGACCGTTCTCGTCGTTTCGGACCACGGCGCCAAAGCCATGGTCGGAGGCATCTGCTTCAACGAGTGGTTGGTGAACGAGGGCTACCTCACGTTCAACGAAGCCATCCCGAACGAGATAACTCCCCTCAACAAGCTCACGATCGACTGGTCCAAGACGAAGGCTTGGGGAGATGGCGGCTACTACGGCCGTCTCTTCTTGAACGTCGAAGGACGCGAGACGAACGGGACGATCCCCGCCGCCGATTACGAGAAGGTGCGCGAGGAGCTCATCCAGAAGATCGAGTCGATGGTCGACCACGAAGGCAACCCCCTGGGCAACAAGGCCCTCAAGCCGGAGGACATCTACGAGACCCAGAACGGCGTTGCGCCTGACCTCATCGTGATCTTCGGTGGGCTCCGATGGCGTTCCGTTGGCTCCCTGGGTCACGGGTCTCTCTACACGTTCGAGAACGACACCGGTCCCGACGAGGCGAACCACGCCGAGAAGGGGATCTTCATCATGAACAACGCCCCCGGTCAGGCCGTCGGCCCCAAGGACGGGCTGCACCTGTGGGACGTCCACTCGACGATCATGGATCTGTTCGAGATGGACTCTGCGCCCGGCGCGCTCGGGACCAGCGCACTCAAGAAGTAGTTCGTTCGACCACCACATCCGACCCAAACATCGAGGAGGACAACTTGAAGCAGGCG
>JAXDJL010000325.1:0-2560 GCA_034665685.1 Actinomycetota bacterium
TTGATGAATGGTTGAACGAGCTGGCGACCGCGCTCGGCGTAGAGGCGGACATGGACGAGACCGAGTTGCTGGATGTCGCCCGTGTGGTGGCCCATGGCGTCGAACGACGAGCAGCCCCGTTGACCACATTCCTTATCGGGCTGGCCGCAGGTCGCACGGGCGCACAGGTCGGTGAGCTCTGCGCCAAGACGACGACGGCCGCCGAAGCCTTCTCATCCAAGCAGTCCTGACGGGGCTAGTCGGCGGGCCGGAGCTCCTCGAGCGTGTCGATCAGTTGCTCACCGCCCTTGCGTGCTGCACCAAGATCCTTGTCGCCGATGCTCTCGCCCAGGGCGAGGAGGGCGGAGTTAACGCGCACTGTGTCGAGGTCGCCCAGAGCGTGGCCGAACCGCCCGCGGATCCAATCGAGAACGGCTCCGTCGCCGGTCACCGCAGCTAGATCGCCGGCTCTTGCGTCCACGACCACCTGCCGGGCCCAGAGTGTCGCCCGCCCCAGATCGATCTCGACGGGCTCTCGGTAACGGAGTTTGAGGTCCACAGCGGTCTGCGCGACATCGATCGCCGCGCTTCCCGCGCTTGCTTCGTCGCGCGCACGAACGGATCTGAGCAGTGCTTCGATGGCCCGGTTCCCCTCGCGCAGCAGCCACGGCGGGACCGCCCCCTCCTTGTATCTCCCCCACTCCCTTTGAGCCCGCCTCGCGTCGAGAGCCGCTCTCTTCCACTCTCGATGCTGAGTCGAGCTGAAGAGGCGCGTCGTTATCGAGGACAGCGCATGGAGCTCGGGAGGTTCCGGTTCATCGGTGGAGTCGGCGGGCACGGCGAGGGCCATGGCCTCGACCTCTCCTTGGTGGGCGGAGTAGAACTCCCCGTAACCGGGAGCGAAGACCTTGTCGCTGTACGTCCCGTCGTCGTGGAGCTCGCGAGCGACGAGCGCCCCCTTTACCGGTCCGGTCGGTCCGGGGACCGTCTTGTCGATCGTCTTGATCGCGACCTCCTCGAAGGCCACTCCCGGGATGTTCTCCGCCCGGTGCACGTCCCCGACACGTGGGTCGCCCGGCATGATCATCGCCGGAGGACCATCCTTCCCGGCCAGCCACGTGCCCTCGGTCGAGAAGGCGGCGCCGCCGCGGTAGTCGTTCACCTCTTCCCCGAAGTACCAAACGGAGCCGTCGTCCGCCTGCGCGTAGAAATCGAGCGCCGCTTCCTGGATGCGGCCGTCGAGATACGCGACATATTGCGAGACGCGCGTTTCGACCGTCTCGCCCTCCGGCCACTCGATGAGCTTCGTCTCGGGCAGGAGCGTGGTCTCTGTATGGAACGGCTTATCGTCCACCTTGCCGCTCAAGATCGCCGAGCGCAGCTCGCTGATCGGAAAGAGTGGGTTGGTGATCTCCGTTGGACTGGAGAACGTCGGGGCCGCGACATCGAGGCGATCCTCCGCCGCGGCCACCGGCAGGTCGCCAAGGCCCGCCGCCTCGAGCTGTGCCTGCGTCGGCTGTGGGAGAGAGGACGGGGAGGCCGCAGCGCTTTTCGCTGGGGGCACGTCGGCGGGCTCGCACGACGCGAACAGGAGGAGCACTGCGACTCCAATGGCGACCAGACTCACTTGGGATTAGGCGTACCGAGTGGTCCCGTCCCGGCTGTGGGAGGCGCCGTGTCGACCTTGATGAGCTCCTCTCGACCGATGCCGCCCGAGATGCCCAAGGTGAGCACATTGCCAACGCCCTTCGCGAAGAGCTTGTACTCCAGTACGTCGGGCTCGAGCGCGATGGTGTCCTTGGTCAGAACCATGTCAGCGAAGTGACCGACGGGAACGTCGGCCATCTCATGCGTGCTCAAGACCTCGCCGTTGTCCTCCGCCTTGCCCTTGTAGTACTCCTGCCGGTAGGCGAGTCCCGGTTGCGGGTTGGCGGGCATAACCACTCCGGGAAGCGCGCCGTCGACGCCGGCCTCGAACGAGCCCTCTCCGGCTGCGATCTTCCCGTTCTCGAATTCGGCGGTGTTCTCGCCCATGTACCAAACGTTGCCCTCGGAGTCTTGGGCGTACCAGTCGAACGTGTCTTCAACGATCTCGCCGTCCGCGGAGACGGTGTCGCGCACGACGCGCGCCTCGATGCCGTTGGCGATCGTCTTCGTCTCCCGCGTGACGATGACGACGACCTTGAGCTCGTTGCCCTTCTCGTCCGTCTCCCGATAGGTCAAGCGCGTGCCCGGCTCGAGGGGGAAATAGGGATTGTCGATCTCGGTCGAGAAATCGGCCGGGTCGAGGTCGACGGGGTCGTCCCCCTGTGGAAGGTCGGGGAACCCTGTCGGCTCAGTCGTCGGAGAGATGTTCGCGGAGGCCGGCTGCTTTGCTTCGGTGCAAGCGGCCAGTCCGAAGATGAGCGCGAGCCCCGAGACCGCGGCAAGCGCGGGGCGAAGGATGGGAGGTGAGGTCGACAAACTATTCGTTCCCGTCCCCGTCGTCCGGAGATTCGGAGTCGCCGTCGATGACCACGACCTGGTAGTTCTCATCGAGGCGAACGTCGACCGTGTGGCCGTCCGGCTTCGTGACCTCGAC
>JAXDJL010000326.1:0-3822 GCA_034665685.1 Actinomycetota bacterium
GACGAATGGGATCGTTGGACGATCCTTGCGATCCAGGGACCCCAGGCGTTCGCGACGTTCGAGAAGTTGTGGCCGGAGGCCAAGGCCACCGAGATGAAGCTGCACGACTTCCGGGCCCTCGACGTGTTCGGCGAAGAGGGTTTCGTCGCCCGGACGGGCTACACGGGGGAGCGCGGGTTCGAGTTGTACGCGCCGACCGGCACCGCGCCCCAAGCCTGGGCCAAGCTTCTGGCCGGTGGGGTGACGCCCGTGGGCTTGGGCGCGAGGGACACGCTGCGGCTCGAGATGGGCTACGCCCTCTACGGACACGAGATCAACCTCGATGTGAACCCCCTGGAGGCCGGACTCGGTTGGGTCCTCGATTGGGACGCTCCGTTCCGCGGCCGCTCCCGCCTCGCCGAGGTGCGGGCCGAGGGACGCCGGCGCAAGCTGATGGGGATCGTCTGCAAGGACAAGGGAGTGCCACGCCAGGGGTACGAGGTGACCGCCGGAGACGACGTCGTGGGCGAGGTCACCAGCGGGAACTTCTCGCCCACCCTCGGCGTCGGCATCGCTCTCGCCCTGGGTCCCGCCGCCGCGGCGCCGGAGGAGGGCCAAGAGGTTCACGTGAGCGCGCGCGGTAGGCGCATCGCTGGCGATATCGTGAAGCCGCCGTTCATCAAGAAGGGCGCCCACTGATCGAGGGTCGTTTTGTCGACATGTCTATGAATGGATAAGTGATTGGATTTCGCCCCCCACACGCCTGAAGACGACGCAGCGATGCTTGCGGCGATCGGGCTCGATGGGCTGGATGAGCTGTTCGAGCCGATCCCCGAGGCCGTCCGATTGGACCGGCCGCTGGACGTTCCCCCGGCGCTGGACGAGCTCGCGCTCGTGTCCCATCTCGCGTCGCTGGCGGGGAAGAACCGGGGGGGAGACGACCTCGTGTGCTTCGCCGGGGGAGGGGCCTACGACCATTACGTGCCCGCGGCGGTCAAGGCGCTCGCATCGCGGGCCGAGTTCGCCACGTCCTACACGCCGTACCAGCCGGAGCTGTCTCAGGGAGTCCTCCAGGCTGTCTTCGAGTTCCAGAGCGTGGTCTGCGAGCTCTACGGGATGGAGGTTGCGAACGCGTCCCTGTACGACGGCGCCAGCGCTCTGGTGGAGGCGGTGAACCTGGCGGTCCGGAAGACGAAACGAAACCGGGTGGTCGTCGGTGCCACCGTGCACCCGCACTATCTCGACGTACTCCGAACCTATACCTCAGGTTTAGGGTTGGTGATCGATCGCGCTCCGAGGGGAGAGGACGGGGTGGTCGATTGGGCGTCGGTGGATGCCGCGGGAGCGGCGGCCGTCGTGACCGCCTACCCGAACTTCTTCGGCCGGCTCGAGAACCTGTCGGCCGCGTCGGAGCTCGCTCACGAAGCGGGGGCACTCAGCATCGCGGTCACCGACCCCACGGCGATGGGGATCCTCGCCTCGCCCGGCTCCCAGGGTGCGGACGTGGCGGTGGGCGAGGGCTACGCGTTCGGCAACTCCCTGTCCTACGGCGGTCCCTACGTCGGGCTCTTCGCGACGAAGATGGACCTCGTTCGTCAGGTGCCGGGGCGGATCGCGGGAGAGACGGTCGACGCGGACGGCCGGCGCGCGTACGTGTTGACGCTGCAGGCGCGCGAGCAGCACATCCGCCGATCGAAGGCGACGTCGAACGTATGCACCAACCAAACGCTGATGGCGATCGCCGCGACGATCCACCTGTCTTGGCTGGGACCCAATGGTTTGCACCGGATGGGCGAGCTGTGCGCGCGCCGAACCGCTCACGCGGGGGAGCAACTCGCGCGCTTACCGGGCTGCTCCGTGCGCTTCGCCGGACCGTCGTTCAAGGAGATCGTTCTGAAGACCCCGATCGACGGCGCGCAATTGTCGCGCGCCCTCGCGAAGCGCGGCTACCTCGCGGGGCCCGCTCTGGGCCGTTGGTTCCCCGAGCTGAGCGACTGCCTGCTCGTCGCGGTCACCGAGCGGCGCACCAACGATGACGTCGAAGGATTGGTGCAGGCGATCGAGAAGGAGTTGGCCGAGCGATGAGCGCGACGGAAAGCCGCTCGCTCGAGGCATCGGCCGGGCTGCGCGCCACCGGCCCCCAGGGCCCACCCCTGGTGATCGAGTTGTCGCGGCCGGGTCGCCGCGCGTGGTCCCTGCCGGACGCGCCGACCGAGGGTCCGACCCTCGAGGACGTCGTCCCCGCGGAACATCGGAGAGAGGAGCCGCCCCGGCTCCCGGAGGTCAGCGAGCTGGACCTCGTGCGCCACTACACGCGCCTCTCGCAGAGGAACTGGGCGATCGACGTAGGGGCTTACCCCCTCGGGTCCTGCACGATGAAATACAACCCCAAGGTCTCCGAGGAGACGGCGGCGATGCCCGGCTGGCGGACCCTCCACCCCATGGCCGACGACGAGCTGGCGGAAGGCGCGCTGGAGCTGCTGGGGACGCTCGAGGAGGCCCTGTGCGAAGCGACCGGCATGGCCAAATTGACCTTCCAACCCGCGGCCGGCGCTCAGGGTGAGCTGACCGGACTGCTCATCATGCGCGCCTTCCACGAAGCCAACGGCACACCGCGGCGACGGGTGATCATCCCGGACTCGGCTCACGGGACGAATCCCGCCAGCGTCACGCTCGCGGGTTTCGAGGCGCAGGAAGTTCCGTCCGACGAACGCGGGCTCGTGGATCTCGACGCGCTGAAAGCTGAGCTCGACGAGGACGTCGCCGGCTTGATGCTGACGAACCCGAACACGCTCGGCCTGTTCGAGCGCGACATCCAAGAGATCGCGAAGGCGGTTCACAAGGTCGGCGGCCTTCTCTATTACGACGGCGCCAACTTCAACTCGATCGTGGGCGTGGTGCGGCCGGGCGACATGGGCTTCGACATCGTGCATCTGAACCTGCACAAGACGTTCGCTACACCGCACGGTGGTGGGGGACCGGGCTCCGGCCCTCTCGCCGTCTCGGAACGACTCGCGCGCTTCCTTCCCGCTCCCGTCCTCGAGTGGGATGACGGCGTGCATCGGTGGCGGTGGGATCACGAGCGGCCGGACTCGATCGGTCGGATCCATTCGTGGCATGGGAACTTCGGAATCAACGTGCGCGCGTACACGTACCTCCGCTCGCTCGGCCCCGAGGGACTGAAGCGCGTCGCGGAGCGCGCCGTGCTGAACGCGAACTACCTGAAGGCGCTCGTGAACGAGACGTTCCCCAGCACCTACCCGGGGACGTGCATGCACGAGTTCGTCTCCTCGGGGAAGCGTTACAAGAAGTTCGGCGTACGCACGATGGACATCGCCAAGAGGCTGATCGACCTGGGCTATCACCCGCCAACCGTCTACTTCCCCCTGGTGGTGGAGGAAGCTCTCATGGTCGAGCCGACGGAGACGGAGTCCAAGGAGACGATCGACGGCCTCGCAGCCGCTCTGAACCAGATCGCGCGCGAGGCCGAGGAGAGCCCGGACCTGTTGCACGATGCGCCCCAGACCACTCCGGTGCGCCGCCCCGACGAAGCACGAGCCGCGCGGGACCTGAAGCTGCGCTGGTAGCGAGCAAGTCGGGTCGCGCTGCGGGCGCGCTAGAAGACGAAGTACCAGTTCACGAACAGCACCGTCATCACTCCCAGACCGGCCGCCGAGACGGCGACGACGAGGTCGTGCGCGCGGAAGCGCTCCGCGAAACGCGAGAGGGCCCAGAACAAGGGGAACAGCGGAAGCACGAACCGGGGCATCGACATGAACGCGCGGCCCTCGAAGATCAACGAAAGCGGCATCAGGAGCGCGGCGAGCGTGTACACGACGTACG
>JAXDJL010000327.1:0-2950 GCA_034665685.1 Actinomycetota bacterium
ACCGCCAAGGGATCCTCTCCGGCGGTCGCCCAGGCACGGGCCAAGGCGGCGCGCGTTCGTGCGTCGCGCGGTTCCGCAACGCCCAACAAGCCGGACTCCTCCACCGCTCCTCGCCAAGCCCCGGCCGCGGCAGAGGCGAAGCCGGCCGCTGCTGCAACCGCCAAGCCTGCTGCTGCTGCAAAGCCGGCCGCCGGTGGTGGGGGCGGAACGCCGCTGAAGAAAGCGGTCGGCAACGGCGGACCCGCCGTCCCGGAGCGCGTGCAGCGTCTCCTTGCGGTGGTCAAGCCCGAGGCGATCCAGAAGGTCGAGCGTCAGCCGATGGACCGGGTGAACGTGTGGCCGCACCTGATGGCCGCCGAGTTCGTCTCGCTCCTCGTGGTGATGGCCATCCTCACGTTCTTCTCTACCGCGGTCGACGCGCCACTCCGCAGCCTTGCGAACTTCAACCAGACTCCCAACCCGTCCAAGGCGCCGTGGTATTTCCTCGGCCTGCAGGAGCTGCTGCGTTACTTCCACCCGCAGGTCGCCGGTGTCACGATCCCGCAGGTCATCATCATCTCCCTGATGGCCACGCCGTTCATCGATCGCAACCCCTCGACGCGACCCGACGACCGCAAGCTCGCGATCGTGCTGTTCAGTTTCTTCATGCTTACGTTCGCAGTGCTAACCATCATCGGTATGTTCTTCCGCGGCCCCGGCTTCAACTTCGTGTTCCCCTGGGAAGGCGGGATCTTCTTTGAACTCTGACCTTGCATCAACGGAGGTGGCATAGGTGAGTCCGGGCACCATCGCTCTCATCATCGTGGCGGTAAGCATCTTGGGGTGGGCTGCGTTCATGGCGAACGTGACGATCCGCAAGCACCGCGAGGGAGCCGCCGCGGTCGGCGGCGAGCCCAGCGACGCCCCCGCGGCCACCAGCGCTTCGGGCCAGCCGATGCAGGCAACGGCTCCGGCCGGCGCGACCGCCGGGGGCGGGGACGTAACCGTCGAGAAGGTTCCCGAGAAGAAGCGCAAGCCGCTGTCGCCCGAAGAGCTCGCGGTATCCCGGCGTCAGTTCCTGAATCGGGCGTGGACGCTCTCTTTCGTCGGTTTCCTCGGGCTTTTCGGCATGAGCTCGCTGTCGTTCCTGTGGCCCAAGTTGACGGGTGGGTTCGGAACCAAGATCAACGCGGGCAACTACGACGAGATCCTTTCCAAGATCGGTCCGGAGAACAACTTCACGCCTCTGTTCATCTCCGAGGGTCGCTTCTGGTTGACCTACTACGAGGGCACCGGAGACTCTCCCGTGTACGCGGCGATCGGTGCTGTCGAGCTCAAGGTCCAGGCGCTTTACCGCAAGTGCGTGCACCTCGGTTGCTCCGTTCCGCACTGCGAGAAATCGATGTTGTTCGAATGTCCGTGCCACGGATCGAAGTACCGGTTGCACGGCGAGTACTTCGGCGGCCCGGCTCCTCGCGGCCTCGACCGTTTCCCGCTCACCGTCGAGGGTGGGTCGCTGGTCGTCGACACCGGGAAGGTGCAGGTCGGCCCGCCGCGCGGCACCAACACGTGGGACAAGTTCAGTGAGCCCCAAGGCACCTTCTGCGTGCCGGTCTAAGGGTTAGGGAGGAAACAAGGTAGTGGAGACGTCTGACATCTTCTTGGTCGCGGCGGTAGTCCTTGTGCCGGCCGCGCTCCTGTGGGCGATCTTTGTCGCTCGCTCGGGAGGGATGGGTGGCAAGAGACGTCCCAGCCTCGGCATCCCAGCGGCCCTTCGCCCCGCGCCGTCGGATGAGAAGCTCGAGGGCCGGAGACTCGAGCGACTGCAGACCTGGGGACTCATCGCCACGCTCGCCAGCGCCATCTTCATCCCCGCTTACTGGCTGCCCGAGAAGGACCGCCAGGAGCACTTCACCGAGCGCTTCCAGGAGGAGGCCGTTCACCGCGGCAGGCTGACCTTCCTGCCGCCCCCGGTCCTCCCCGAGGGAGTTGGGTCGCAAGAGTTCAAGGAGCTCGAGGAGGGGATCGCCCTCGGTCAGAACTGCGCCCGCTGCCACGGAGCGGAGGCACAGGGCGGGCCGGTGGACACGGGGTTCGTCCCGCCGGGCGAAACCAAGAGGGTCGAGTACCAGGCGCCGCCTCTCAACAACGTCTTCACGCGCTGGGACGAAGAGATGGTCCGTTTCACGATCGAGCGCGGTCGGCCGGGAACCCCGATGCCTCCCTGGGGCGTCGCGTTCGGCGGTTCGATGACGACCCAGATGATCGACGACGTGATGGCCTGGCTCCACACGCTTCCCGAGAACAACGAGCCGCCCGCCGAGCTCGCCTCCGATGCGACCGGCAAAGAGATCTTCGAGGCGCGCTGCGCGGTCTGTCACGGCGACCGGGGAGAGGGCAAGGAAGTCGACACCCTGTGGCACCAAGGCATGGCCTTGTGGAAGGGCGACGTCCTGCACCTCACGGAGATCCAGCATCGGGACGCGATCCTCGGAGTGCGGCGCTGGGGCTTCATGCCATCCTTCGCCGAGGCACCGCCCGTAGGTGTCCCCGTTGCGCCCTATCCGCTGACCGCAAAGCAGATCGAAGCGGTCATGGCCTACGAACGGACGCTGTAGATGACTTTCGTTATCGGGCTCGCCGCCGTTCTGTCGGGCGTGATCATCTTCTGCGGCAGCGTGTGGATGCTCCTCACGCTCCTCATCGGCGGACGGCTCGCCTACTACATCACCGCTTCGATCACCCTCGCGTTCATCTGCATCATGGGCGTTGTCTGGTCCTTCGGAACGCAACCTCTGGGACCCGTGAGCGAGCAGCCGTCGTGGAACCCGGTCGGTCTCAGCCCGAATGCAGCCGGCGTCAATTTCGGCCCCGCCTCGAACTATCCCGGCGCTCCTTGGTATCCCGCACCGGAGGACGACGACGCTAAGAAGGCCCAGGCCGCCGAGCTCGAGAGCGCCGCGACCAACTA
>JAXDJL010000328.1:0-4284 GCA_034665685.1 Actinomycetota bacterium
GGGCCACGGCACATCGATGAGATCCATTTCTTCCGCAAGCATCTGGGGCTTCCTCGAACCATCGGCTTGGATCTCTTCGGTTCGTCCGACGGCTCGATCATCAGCGGTGACATGCACGACATGCCGTTCGATCGTGGCCGCTTCAAGATGATCTTCTGCGCGGGGACGCTTTCTTACGGCTACTACTCCAGAAAGGTCATCGAGGAGATGGCTCGGGTGGCGGAACGTCCCGGCTACGTGTTCCTGATGGACGCCGCCAACCGGCGCGCAGGCCCGGACGCCCTCGGACGCAGCGACGACATCAACGTCGACGTCCTCACCGGCCTCTTCTACCGGCATCCATACAACGTCCTTTCGCGGGATCGAGGGCGAAGCTTGGATCCACAGCGATATGCCGAGGAGCCTTGTCTGGCTCTGGAGCTGACCTAAGCCGGCGACCACCTGACAATGGAGATCGGGTGGAGCGGGTTGAGTCCGAGGACGTTCTCTCCCACGACCTCAAGGCGGATGTCGGTCCGCGCTCGCAACGTCGACAAGAGATTCCGGTTGTAGTCGTTCAGCTCCGCGTAACGCCGCCGCATCAAGCCCAGGAGTGAGTCGCCGTACAACTCCGGTAATGGCTCGAAGTGGTACACGCAATCGATTAGGTGGGATCTTTGCATCAGGGAGTCGATCACTCGTTCCGCGTCGGCGACCTGCTCCACGGCATGGGAGGTGAACACCACGGCGGGACCTCGAACATGATCGAAGATCGAGTATCCGCTCTCGTAGAAATCGAAGGGCTCTATCCGAAAATTCTCCCGGCCGGACGAGAGGCTCCGTCCTAGCTCCACCGCCCGTGGGGAGAACTCTCCGCCGACGAGGTGGGGACCCGGAGAGCGCTCGGAGATCCGCCACAGGTTGTAGCCCCATCCGCAACCGAGTTCGACGATGGTGCCGACACCACCACTCACGCGTGGGCCGAGGTGCTCCCACAGAAGGGCCTGAAAGCGCTCTCCCGCTTCGCGGAGCGTCGTTCTAAAGAGCTCGGCACCGATCGAGATGCACACCGCGGACTCGGGATCGCGACCTATCTCTTCCGCTCTGATCTCGGGCGCTGTAACTTGATCCGAGTCCTTCCACATCGCCAGGAGAGGCCTGTACTTCTCTTCGTTGTACTCGCGGGTGACGAACTCCGTCGTCCGGTCCCGCTTCTCCGCGCGCTCGAAACCCACAAGTCGGGCCGGCCACGGGGACCAGGAAGGAAGATCGTCGAGGGCGATGGGCTCGAGACCCACTTCTCCGGGGGCCGGGGGTTGCAAGTCGGCTCGCCTTCTAGAAGACGAAGCGATCGCCGCGTTGGTGTTGCTCGAGGAAAGCAGCGAATTGCTCTTTGGTGAGCCAGTCATTGTTGCGATCGCTCGTGTACACGAAGCCTTCAGGGAGGGGCGTACCGATCTCGTCTACCTGGAGCGCGATCGGTCCCAAAGGTGAGATCACGTACCCGTCCTCGACCTCCACCGTGTGCCGTGTCTCTTCGCTGGTGAGAAGCGCTTCGTGCAGCTTCTCACCGGGGCGGATCCCGATGATCTTCCTTTCCGCGTCCGGAGCCAACACCTCGACCATGTCTATGAGCTTCATGCTCGGGATCTTGGGGATGAACACCTCTCCCCCAGACATCGACGCTGCCTTGTCGAGAACGAACGACACCGCCGTGTCCAGCGTTATCCAGAACCGCGTCATCCGTTCGTCCGTGATCGTCACAACGCCCTTCTTCGCCTGCTCGAGGAAGAGGGGAACGACCGACCCTCGACTGCCGACGACGTTGCCGTAGCGAACGCAGGCGAAACGACTGGACATGTCTGCGGCGTACGACTGCGCTTGCACGAAGACCTTCTCGGCGCACAGCTTCGTCGCGCCGTACAGGTTCGCGGGATTGACCGCCTTGTCGGTCGAGAGCGCAAGCACGCGTGGCACGCCGACGTCGATGGCGGCACGAAGGATGTATTCGGCCCCCAGGATGTTCGTCTGCACGGCCTCGAAGGGGTTGTATTCACATGCCGGGACCTGTTTCAGCGCCGCTGCATGAACCACGAGGTCGACGCCACGGAACGCTAGGCGCAACCGCTCGATGTCCCTTATGTCTCCAAGCAAGAAACGGAGGCGGTCGTCGTCGTCGAACTCCTTGCGCATCTCCGACTGCTTCAGTTCGTCTCTGGAGAAGATCCGGACGGCGGCGGGGTCGTGGCGCTCCAACAACCGACGTGAAAGCGCGCGGCCGAAGGAGCCTGTCCCACCCGTGATCAGCACGGTCTTACCCAACAATCTCTCGGCCGGTGTGCTCACCTACGCGACTCCCGCGGAAAGGGCAGACAGGTCCACCCTGTGCTCCCAGCATTTCTCGATGGCATCCGCGACTTCGTCCATGTCTGAATCGGTCGCCGGCCACCGGCAGACGGGCAGGGTGAACAGCTCCTTGCGAGCATGCGTCTCACAAACCGGGAAGTTCGAAGGATCTCTCTCCGCGGCCTGCTCCGAGCCAAACATCGGCAGGCCGTAAAGCGGCGGAACGTAACCGGCGGCACACGGCACTCCCTCAGCGGCAAGCGCTTGAACGAGCGCATCGCGGGAGCAGCCCCAGATCTCCTCATCGAAACGGACCGCGAAGGTGAAATAAACATGTCTGTTCCCATCGTGGACCAGGGGTGGGGTCAAGCCGGGGATCCCCGCCACCCGTCCTCGGAGTCGATCGGCCAGACCTATACGCCATTCGGTCAGCATCTCCAGCTTGTCGGTTTGAGTCTTCGCGATCGCGGCATCCAGCTCGGTGGGGCGATAGTTCCACCCGACGAGACCTCGTGGGTCGATATGCGGGTACGCGTGCACGACGGACTCGGCGTGATTGCGTACGAGACGAGCGACCTCTACTACGGACTCGTCGTCCGTGACCAGCAGCCCGCCCTCGCCACAGGTGATCGTCTTATGTTGATTGAAGCTGAAGATCGCGCCCTTCGTACCGCGCCCTGGCCACTTCCCCGATTGAGAGGCTCCCGGCGCCTGTGCTGCGTCCTCCAGAACGAGTAGATCGCGCTCGCGTGCGAGCTCCTGCAAGCCCGACATGGGGGCCATCTGCCCAAACAAGTGAACGACGAGGATCGCTCGGGTGTTCGCGGTCAAACGAGGTTCGACCGTCTCGCGCGTCAGCGTGAAGAGGTCGGGGTCGATGTCGGCGAAGACCGGCTTCAGGTCCGCCATCACGACGGCCGCGATCGTCGCGCTCATCGTGTAAGGGGGGACGATCACTTCGCAGCCCGGTTCCAGGCGGAGGCCTGTCAGCGCGGCGTGAAGTCCGGCCGTCGCCGAGTTCATCGCGACAACGCCCGCGTATCCTCCGAGCCGCATCCACTGATCCTCGAGCGCGCGCACCCGTGGCCCCCCGAGATGATGCTCCCCCGGTGTCCCGATGAAACTAGAGAGGACCCCGCTGTCAAGGACCTCGCTCACGGCTCGTTTCTCCGCCTCGTCGATGTGGGGCCCGCCCGGGAAGGGGGCCGTCCTAACCGGGGAACCCCCGCGCAACGCCAGCATCACTTCAGCCTCAATCGGTTAGCCGAACCCATGAACCTTCCTTCAAAGAGCGATGGACGCCATCGATCACCCTGTGCACGGCAACTGCGTCGGCCAAACTGCACCGCATGCCCCGTCCTTCCTGAACGCTTGAAACGGCATCGTCTACCACTGGAAGAAGGGGATTCGTTAAGCCGAGCGGGAGAGTTACCTCCGGCTGTCGAAGCTCATGATATCCGCTGTACATGGCGCTAGGAGCCCGGCGATAAAGCCGTCCCTCAGTTCCGGAGTTGATCAACTGGACCCGCGAGGTGGGACCGAAAAGATCTGTCTCATAGATCAGAATCTCTTTGACATCATGTGCGTGGAGGTGCACGAGCCCGCCCCCTCGTAGCCGTAAAGAGACGTCGGGTGTGGGGTCGGGACCCCCGTAACGAGCGGAAGCGTAAACCTCGTCGACCACAGCGCCAGCCGAATGGAGGCCATCAAGCCAGTGACTACCCGTGTTCAGAATTCCCGCCGTGTAATGACCGGTACCTCCGGAAACGCCCTCCTCGGCCAAGATACTGAAGAGCCTTCGATGAAGCGGATCGTATCGACGTGTGTAGTTGACCCCGACCATTTGCACACGATCGTCCAAGTCATCTAGAAGGGCTCTCGCGGTCGAAAGGTCCGGCGAACAAGGCTTCTCGAGGATCACTCTCTGGACGTCGCTCTCGAGGACCTCGTTCACCACCG